>NZ_JBHYYB010000099.1:0-34191 GCF_042752535.1 Kitasatospora sp. NPDC059327
GGCAGGAGACCACGCCGCCCGCCCACGGGAGGCGAACAGGTCCGTGAAGTCCTCGTCCCGGAACAGCGGTCCCAGCTCGTCACGGACCCGGATCGCCAGGCTTCCCCTCGGGAACGCGGCCCGCGCCACCCGCACCGTCTCCACCGGAATCTCCCCCGGCCCCTTCGGCTGCATCGACACCCGCACCCACCCCAAACGACAACGTCGGACTTCAAGACCACAACCAGGTCTTGAAGTCCGACGTCACGCACAACCCGAATTAACCAACAGCGTCACCGGATGGTCACCGGCCCCAGCCGTTGCCCGGCGCGGCGCCGGAGCGCGGCACAGGGGGCTGGGGCCGCTGTCGGCGCTCGCCCCCCCCGGGCTCGGCTCCCCTGCTCGGCTCCCGAGCCCGGCTCCCCGCGCGCGGCCGGGGCAGGCCCGGGCGGGTCGGGCGACCGTCAGCGATCGGCGTAGGCGGCACCGGCCGGACCAGTGGCACCCGTCGGACCGGTGGTACCCGTCGGACCGGTGGTACCCGTCGGACCAGTGGCATCACTGAGACCACGGGGATCCTTGGGCCCTCCGTCCGGACCGCGACCCGCCGTCCGGGCCCGAGGCAGGGTCAGGGCGAGGAGCAGGCCCACCAGCATGCCGGCGGCGGTGAGCAGCACCACCAGGAACTCCCCGTCCGCGGTGGCACGGGCGAGTTCGGCGCCGCCCAGGCCCCCGGTACCGGCGTCCGCGATCACCGTGAAGAGCGCGAGACCGATCGCGTTGCCCAGATTGAGGGTGGTGGAGGCGGCGCCGTTGGCGACCCCCTGCTCATGGGCCGCGGTGCCGGCGGCCGCCGCGATCCACATCGCCGTCCAGACCACACCCTGTCCGACGCCGGAGACCACCAGGCCCGGCAGCAGCGCCGGGTAGCCGGCCGCCGCGTCGAAGCCGAAGGCCAGCGCGCCCGTGCCGACGGCGCCCGCCACGAACCCGGTGATCAGGGCGGGCCGCAGCCCGGACCGGGAGGCGAGGCGCTCGCCGAGCTGGGTGCCGGCCGCGATCGCCACCGACGGGACGAGGAAGGCCAGGCCGGTCTGCAGCGCGCTGTAGCCGTGGACGCTCTGCAACAGCACCGTCAGGAAGTAGGGCAGCACCCCGAACGTCGCCATGTAGAGGAAGGTGATGGCCGCGCCCGCGCTCAGGCTGCGATTGCGGAAGAGCCGCGGCGGCATCAGCGGATCGGCGCTGCGGGTCTCGATGACGGCGAACGCGCCGAGCAACAGCAGCGCCAGGGCGAGGGCACCGATGATCCACCGGCTGCCCCAGCCGACCTCGGGCCCCTCGACGAGGGCGAAGACCAGCAGGGTCGCGCCGACGGTCACGGTGAGCGCGCCGGGGAGGTCGAAGCGCCGCCGCACCGTGCGCGGCGCGTCGCGCGGGATCACGAACAGCGCGGCGACGGCCAGCGCGCCGGCCAGCGGCACGTTCACGAAGAAGACGGCCGGCCAGCCGAAGCCCTGGGTGAGGACGCCGCCGAGCAGGGCGCCCAGGGTCAGCCCACCGGCCCCCGCGCCGCCCCAGACGGCCAGCGCGCGGTTGCGCCCGGGGCCCTCGGGGAACAGCGTGGTGATCAGGGACAGGATCGACGGCAGCAGCAGCGCCCCGCCGATCCCCTGCACCACCCGGGCGGCCACGATGACGGCGGGAGTCGCGGCCAGGCCCCCCGCCAGCGAGGACAGCGCATACACCAGGAAGGCCGTCACGAGCACCCGGCGACGGCCGAGCAGATCGCAGGCGCGGCCACCGAGCAACAGGAACCCACCGGCGAAGACGACATAGGCGCTGACCACCAACTGCTGTGTCTGTCCTGGGAATCCGAGGTCGGAGCCGATCTCTGGCAGGGCGACGAAGACGATGTTGAGATCCAGGGCGAAGACCAGCTGGCCCAGCGCCAGCAGCGCCAGGGCCCAGCCCGGGCGGGCCACGGAGCGGCCTGGCCCGAGGGCCAGGAGGGCGGACGGATCGGACATGCGGATGCGACTCCTCGAAGAGTGCTGACGGATCGTCGGACGAATGAGCGGCGCGGTGGAACCTGCGGTGCGGGCATGGACGGTCCGCACCACGCGCACCGGCCGGGCGGCACGGACACCTGGGCGTTCGGGCACGGAGCGGCGCAGGGCGGAGGGCGGCGGCAGGCCACCGGCGTGGCGGCGCCCTCCGCGCTGACGGTACGTATCTTTACGTACTGTCGGACCATTCGGCAAGACCGAGCCTCCCGCGCCTCCGCCCGGCCGCTGCTTCAACGCCCTTACGCAGCGGGCAGATCGGTGATCCGCTGCCGCGCCCTCGGCCCGAGCGGCGGCCCGGCAGACACCGTCCGACAGTCGCGCTACCGTGGGACAATGAGCTACCGCCACCCCGCACGCGACCAGATCCGGATCGAGAGCGTCCTCAGCGCCCTCGGCAACCCCGTCCGGCTGGCCGCCGTCCGGGTACTGGACGCCGGCGGTGCGCACAACTGCGGCAGCGTGCTCACCACCATCGGGGTCACCGCGAAGTCGACGATGACCCACCACTGGCGCGTCCTGCGCGACAGCGGGATCATCCACCAGCAACCGTCCGGCCGGGAGAACCTGCTCCGACTGCGCCGGGACGACCTCGACGCCCGCTACCCCGGCCTGCTGGACGCCGTCCTCGCCGCCGCCCTGGACGACGAACGGAACAGGTGAACATCGTTCCCCGAGAAGGCTTCTGACGGTCCGCCAGCTCTGTGGGGCCGGGGCCGCGGGCCGGCTGTCGACGGGGCGCGCCAGGCTGCCGCCCGACCGGCCGGAAGGGGAGTGGGGGCACGCACGGGCCGAGCCGCCCGGAGGGCTTCGACCACGCCGACGGGGTGGGGGCGAGAGCCGTCGCCGTCGCCCTCCCGGAGGCCGCCCGCGGCAATCCCGAGGACTACTGGCCGAACGAGCACGGGGTGTGGTGCGACGCGGCGGGCGACTTCTCCCGGTGGCGCTTCGCGCGGTGTGACGACGGTGTCGTCCTCCGCGGCCAGGACTCCGACGGCGGCGCGACCCCCGAGCCCCGAGCCCCGAACCCCCACTCCCCCGAGCCCCGGGGCGTCCGGGGCCGGCACGCCGACCGACGCGAACGGGGCCGCGCCCGGGAACCACCCGGACGCGGCCCCGAGCCCACCTACGGACTACAGAACTGCGAAACTGCCGACGCCCATCATGGCGTGACGGACCGTCAGACCGCCAGCGTCTTGAGCGTCTCGAGCGCCGTGTCGCGGGACTTCTCCGCCAGCGGCTTGAGCGCGGCCATCTGCGGCACGATCGCGGCCAGGGTCAGCTCGGCGTGCACGAAGGTCAGGTCGTCCGCCAGGCCGATCGCGCCCAGGACGGCGCGCAGGTACGGCTCCTGGTAGTCCCAGCCCTCACGGGGGGTGCCGGGCGCGTAGGAGCCGCCCCGGGCGGTCACCACCACGACGGACTTGCCGCTCAGCAGGCCCGGCTCGCCGCCCGGCGCCACCATGTGGGCCGGGGTGACGAGGCGGTCCACCCACGCCTTGAGCGTCGACGGGATCGTGTAGTTGTACATCGGGGCGCCGATGATCAGCGTGGTCGCCTCGCGCACCTCGGCGGTGACCGCCTCGCTGAGCGCCCGCTCCTCCGGGCTCTCGCCGTGCTCGCCGCTCGGGTCGATCAGGGCCTCGCGGACGGCGTGCGTGATGTGCGGGACGGGCTCGGCGCCCAGGTCGCGGTAGACGTAACCGCCCTCGGGGTGGTTCTCGCGCCACTGGGCGGCGAAGTAGGCGGACAGCTCACGGGAGACCGAGCCGTCGTGACGAATGCTCGCGTCGATGTGCAGCAGGGAAGACATGTATGCGACCTCGGGTTGTATCAGGGGCGAATCGAGCCTCGCCACCGGCCGGCCGCGTCAGCGGTGTGACGCGGTCGCCGGTGCCGTCGAACCACGGGTGGTCATGGCCACAGCCTCGGCCGGACCCCCCGGACGCGTTCCCGCCGCCCGCTCGGCGCCGGTACGCGATGACGACGGTAGACATTGACGCCGACGTCAAAGCAAGCGCCGCGCAACTCCGGCGCACTCGCTGCGTCGACGAACCGGCGCGGCGCCCGCGTCCGAGGGCGGCCACGCCGGAGGTCCGGAACCCGACGCGCCCCCGCGCTCAGCCGCCGCCCGTACCGCCCTGCGCGGCCACCATCGTCGTACCGAGCCCGCCCACCGCCCGGGCCAGGCCGGGCGCCCGCTCCGCCAGCCGGTCGGTGAGGGCCGCGATCCGGTCGGCACGCTCCCGCCGCTCCTGGCGCGACAGCACCAGCCGCAGCTGTCCGTGCGCGGCCAGCGCCCCCAGGACCGCGTCCGGGAAGGACACCTGGTCCACCGGGCCGTCGCCGCGCACCACCCGCGCCACCCGGAGCTGCTGGTCCAGCGCCTCCCGGGGGTCGGGCATCAGCACCGGCCGCCGCGGCACCACGGGCCCGTAGGGGTCGCGGTCCTGGACCGTCAGGACGCCGAGGACCGCCAGCCGCTGCTCGACCCCGTCCAGCGCCTCCTCGCGGCCCCGCTTGATCCACGACTTCCAGCCACGCCGTTTCGCGGCCACCTCGGCCAGCAGCGCGTCCAGCACCGGATCCCCGGCCGGACCGGCCGCCGGTGCCGGCCGCACCCGGCCCGCGCCGTCCTCGACGAGGTCGCCCCGGTGGGCGAGCTCGGCCAGCGCGGCCGCGCGCAGCAGGAAGCCGGCGCGGGTGCGGTCCTGGAGGGCCTGGGCCCGGGTGTCGAAGGCCATCAGGTAGGCGGCCAGATGCAGCGGTCGGCTCATACCGCCGACGATACGGCGCACCGCCCCGGCCGCCATCCGCCCGCAGGACGGCATCGGCCCCACCGGCCTCCCACCTGCGGCGTACCGGGAGCGGCCGCGCGCCACCGGCCGGGCCGGTGCCGGACCGAACCGGCTGCGTCACCGCCCGGGCGGCTCCCGGTGCCGCCGAGCCGTCCCGCCCATCACCCGGGCGGGTGATGCTCGGGACGGCTCGGCGGCGTACGGCGGGTGCGCGGCCGGCGGCGTGCTCGGATGTCCGGGAACCGGCCCCGGGGAGGGCCGGGCGGGGACGGAGGACGATGCGGCAGCGGCCCACGGGTACCGGAGCGCGGCGGCGCCGTCGCCTCGGCACGGTGTCCGCCCTGGTGGCGGCGGCGGTCCTGGCGACGGCCGCCGTCGCGCCCGCCGCACCGGGTGACGCCGGCGCGGGCGCCGCGGACCGGCTGTGGCCGGAGCCCGGGATCGGCGGGGGGCGCCTGCGGACCCTCGCCGGAGTGCTGCGCCAGGACCGGCCCGGGACCGGCTGGTACCTGGTCGGCGGTGCCCACCTGGTCCTCAACCTCCAGGTCTCGTACGCCGATCACGAGCAGATCGTGCTGCGCTTCCCGCCCGCCCGCCGGGTGGTGTCCGTGCTGTGCGGGCCCGACGAGACGTACGCGCCGCTCGGTTTCAGCTGCGGCGCCTCCGTCTCGCTGGACCGGGTCACCGTCCGGCTCGGCCGCAACGGCCGGCCCGTCGACCCGACCGCCACCAGCGCCGGCCCGTACGCCAACTTCTGGCTGCTCGGACTGGTCGAACCCCGCTGACGGGTCCGGTGCCCGGCCGGCCACCGCGCGGGGCACCCGGAGCGCCGCTCCCCCGCCCGCCGGCCCGGGGCCGTTCCTCCTTCCGGCGGACCGGGAACGGCACTCCCGGGGGAGGCCGTCGGGACCTCGGGCGGAGGACCTGGCCGACCGCCCGCGGGCAGGCTGGCAGGAAGCCGGAACGGACCCCGGCTCCACTCGGGAGGGACACCACCATGACTGTCGGCACATCACGTTCGAGGCTGCGCCGGACGGCCGTCCGGGCCGCGATCGCCGCCCTGGCCGCCGCCGGCCTGCTGGGCACGGTCGCGCCGACGGCGCTCGCCGCGGCGCCGGTCACCGCGGTGGCCGGGGCCCCGGCCGGGCCGGCCCTGCCCGCCACCGAGTCATCCACGCCGGACGGCGCGCTGGACGGCGCGCTGCGGGCCGTGGTGGCGGAAGGCGGCGCCGCCGCCGTGCAGGCCGAGGTGCGGGAGGACGGCCGCCGGGTCTGGCGGGGCGCGGCCGGGGTCGCCGACCTGCGCACCGGGGCGCCGGTGCCCGACGAGGCCCGGTTCCGGATCGGCAGCGTCACCAAGACCTTCGCCGCCACCGTGGTGCTCCAGCTCGTCGCCGAAGGGAAGGTGGGCCTGGACACCCCGGTCGAGCGGTACCTGCCCGGCGTCGTCCCGAACGGCGCGGCGATCACCGTGCGCCGGCTGCTGAACCACACCAGCGGCCTCTACAACTTCACCGACGACGCCCGGTTCGGCACCGAGGGCGCGGCCGCGGACCGCTGGTTGCGGGTCGGGCGCTGGACCACGTACCGGCCGCAGGACGTCGTCGCCCTCGCCACCGCCCACCCGCCGTACTCGGAGCCCGGGGCGTGGCACTACTCCAACACCAACTACGTGCTGCTCGGGATGATCGTCCAGCGGGCCACCGGGCACACCTGGGCGGACGAGGTCGAACGCCGCGTCATCCGCCCGCTGGGCCTGCACGGGACGTCCATGCCCGACTCCTCGCCGTTCGTCCCCGGCCCGCACGCCCACGGGTACCTGCCGCGGCCAGGCGGTCCCGTCGACGTCACCCTGCAGAACCCCTCCGCGTTCGGTCCCGCGGGTGCCGGGATCTCGACCACCGCCGACCTCGCCCGCTTCAATGCCGCGCTGCTCGGCGGCCGACTGCTGGGCCCGGCCGAGCTGGCCGAGATGAAGCGGCAGGTCGCCGCCGACAACGGCGGCACCTACGGGCTCGGACTCGTCCGCTACCCGACCGCCTGCGGCGAGTTCTGGGGGCTCAGCGGCGGCCTCCCGGGCTACGGCACGATCGTGCTGGGCGATGCCGCCGGTCACCGGCAGGCGGCGGTCTCGATCACCCCGCTGGACCTGACCGAGGCGACCGGCCGCACCCTCCAGGCCCTGATCGACACCGCCACCTGCGGCAGCGCCGCGGCGACGGCCGCTCCCGCCGGGCCCGCTCGCTGACGCCCCGCCGCCGGGCCGCCGGGCCGCCGGGCCGCCGTAGCGGTCTCCGGCGGCCCTGGGCGGTGGCTCAGCCGTTCGGCAGGATCACCGCACGGCCGTTGATCCGGCCGGCGTGCAGCCGCTCGTAGGCGAGCGGGGCCTCGTCGATGCCGTAGGTCTCGACATGCACCTCCACGGCACCGGCCCGGGCGAGGTCGAGCACCTCGATCAGTTCGGCGCGAGTGCCCCAGTAGGGGGACGCCACCGACACCTCGTACGGCAGGGCGCCGAAGCCGACCGGCAGCGCGCCGCCGCCGAGGCCGACGATCGTCACATCGCCCTCCACCGCCGCCATCGCGCCGGCCGAGGCCACCGTCGGCGGGGCGCCGACGAAGTCCAGCACCACCTGGGCGCCGACACCGCCGGTGAGGGCGCGGACCGCCGCCGGGGCCGAGGCGTCCGAGCGCACCGTCTCGTGCGCGCCCACGGCACGGGCCAGCGCCAGCTTCTCCTCGGTCACGTCCAGGGCGACGACCCGGGCCGCCGTCATCGCGCGCAGCAGCTGGATCGCGACGTGGCCGAGGCCCCCGGTGCCGATCACCACGGCGGTGCTGCCCGGCACGAGCTTGCCGAGCGAGCGCTTGATCGCGTGGTAGGGCGTCAGACCGGCGTCGGTCAGCGGGACGGCCCGCACCGGGTCGAGGCCGCCGAGCGGCACCAGGTGCCGCGGGTCGTCGACGACCATGTACTCCGCCATCGCCCCCGGGGCGCCCAGACCCGGCGGGCGGATCCCGAGTTCGGCGGCGCGCAGGCAGTAGTTCTCCTTGCCCTCCGCGCACTTGGCGCAGCTGCCGCAGCCCCAGGGGCCGTAGACGGCGACCGGATCGCCCTCGGCGAAGCCGGTCACTCCCGCGCCGAGCGCGGCGACGGTGCCGACGCCCTCGTGGCCGAGGGTGAGCGGCAGCGGGAAGGACAGCTGCTCGGCGGGCAGGCTCATCACGGCGATGTCCGAGTGGCACACGCCCGCGGCGGTGACCTTGAGCAGGACCTGCCCGGGGCCGGGCTCCGGATCGGGGACGGTCACCACCTCGGGGGCGCCACCGGCCGTGCGGTACTGGACTGCCTTCATCGTCGTCACTCCTTCGCTGCGCGCGTTCGGTCCGCGCTTTCGTGCGTGCCTCCGGTGCGCGCCGACCGGAGGCCTGTGCGGTGTGGCCCCCCGGGTGTCGGTCGCCGGTCAGCGCGCCGCGTAGGCGCCGTCGACCAGGTGGTAGCTGCCGTGGACGAAGGAGGCCCGGTCGGACAGCAGGAAGGCGGTCAGCTCGGCGACCTCCTCGGCGCGGCCGAGCCGCCCGGCCGGGTGCAACGCGACCAGCGCGTCGCGCGCGGCGGCGTCGGCGTCGCGCAGCAGCGGGGTGTCGATGAAGCCCGGGCCGACGGCGTTGATCCGCACGCCCTGAGCGGCGTACTCCAGGGCGGCCGTCTTGGTGAGGCCGACCACGCCGTGCTTGGCGGCGGCGTAGGCCGGCGATCCGGCGAAGCCGTTGGTGCCCAGGATGGACGCCATGTTGACCACCGCGCCGCCGCCGGCCGCGAGGATGGCCGGGATCTCGTAGCGCAGCGAGTAGAAGACGCCGTCCAGGTTGACGGCCAGCACCCGCCGCCAGTCCTGCGGCTCGTACGCGCCGGTGGGGGCGCTCGCACCGGCGATGCCGGCGTTGTTGACGGCCAGGTGGAGGCCGCCGAGCCCGTCCGCGGTGGCCTGGACGGCGGCGCGCACCGACTCCGGGTCGGTGACGTCCACCTCGACGGCCAGCGCCCGGGCTCCGCCGGCCACCAGCTCGGCGGCGGCCGCGCGGGCCCCCGCCAGGTCGAAGTCGGCGACCGCGACCGCCGCGCCGCCGGCCGCCAGCCGCCGGGCCACCGCGAGGCCTATGCCGGACGCGCCGCCGGTGATCAGGGCGGTCCTGCCGGTGAACTCCTGGGTGTAGTCGATGCCGGTCATGGCGGTCGTTCCTTTCGTACCGGTGCGCGCCGGCTGGGCGCGCTCGTTCACACCGTCGCGCCGTCGGGTGGCGGCTCGGCGGTGAGCAGATCGAAGGCCTGCTCCAGCAGTTCGGGCAGGTCGGGGGCCGCGCCGGTCACGGGGTGCCGGACCCAGGCGCGGGAGGCGGCCTGGAGCGCCGCGACGCCCAGGCCGACGGCGACGGCGGGACGCAGGTCGTGCTCGGCGTCCAGCCCCAGGCGGGCGGCGGCGATCCGGATGGACGCCTCCTCCTCGTCGACGCAGATCCGCCGGTAGGCGGCGGTCAGCGCGGGCTCCGCGGCGATCAGGCCGAACAACTCCCGCACGCCGGGGCGCCGGTGCCAAGCCGGCTCCAGGTCGTCCCGCAGCCAGACCCGCAGAGCCGCGCGGTACGCGGTCAGCGGGGTCTCGGCGGCGGGGCGGGTGGCCAGGGCCGCGTTGATCCGGGCGAAGTCGGCCCGCAGGCAGTCCAGCACGGCGTCCTCCCGGGAGGGGAAGTACCGGCTGAAGGTGCGCCGGGAGACGTCGGCCAGGTCGGTGACGTCCTCCACGGAGACGGCGGCCAGGCCGCGCTCCAGGACCAGCCGCAGGGCGGCGGCGGCCAGGGACTCCCGGGTGCGGCGTGCCTTGCGCTCGCGGCGCCCCTCGGGGGCCGCTCCCGCCGCCTCTTCGATGCTCACGCCGTCCACCGTACACCCGAAAATGTCCCATTGGGACATGAGTCCCGATGGGACACTCCGGGGTGCGGGCCGGCGACCGCGCGGGGTCAGCTCACCTCGGGGTGGAACCGGTGCAGGCCCTTGCGGTCGTAGTACGTGGTCATCCCGAAGCCGAAGGCCAGCGCCGCGACCACGCCGATCGCGATCATCACCCAGGCCCGGGTGAGCCCGGCCTCGGCCTGCGCGCCGAAGTAGAGGATCGCCCGTACACCGTCGCTGAGCTGGCGCATCGGCTCGAACACGGCCAGGCCCCGGTAGAAGGTCGGCAGCGCCTGGAGCGGGATGGTCGCCCCCGAGGACGGCAGCGACAGGGCGATGAAGACGAACATGCCGATCAGCTGCCCGATCCCGCCGAACGCGGCGATCAGGGCCTGCGCCCCGAGCCCCACCGCCGCGGTGGCGCAGACCGAGAAGACCCAGAGCAGCGGCAGGTGCGAGGCGTCCATCCCCAGCACCACCACCGTCGCCAGCATCACCAGACTGGAGGTCAGCACCGCGAGGGCGACCGACATCACGCAGGTGACGGCCAGTGTCTGGGTACGGGTGATCGGCACCAGCGGGCGCTGGGTCCGCAGCGGCCCCAGCTCGCTGGCCGCGTAGCCGAGCGCCACGTCGACCCCGTTGCTGATCACGTTCGCGCCGAGGAAGCCGGCGAGCACGAGCAGCAGCGTGTAGTAGAACGCCGTCAGACCCAGCCCGCTGTGCGGCCCGATCGGATGGCCGACCCGGACCTCGACCGTCACCGGGTCGGCCAGCTGGAGCAGCGCCGCGTTGCTCGCCGCACCGGCCGCGGCCGGTGGCCGGGCCTGGGCCTGCGCCTGGGCCTGGGCGACGAGTGAGGTACCGAGGCGCGCCGAGGCCTGCTGGGCGGCCGCCTGGGCGATCGAGGAGGCCAGCGAGGACGCCAGGCTGCCCACCCCGGGATTGGTCAGCACCGTCATCGTCGGCCGCGGCGGCACCGGCTGCGCCGGGGTGCCCAGCGCCGCCACGGCGGCGGTGAAGCCCGCCGGGACCTCCAGCGCGCCCGCGAGCTTCCCCGAACCGAGCTGGTCGTCGGCGGCGGCCTGATCGAGCAGCCGCCAGGAGATCTGCCCCTGCGGGTCCGGCGCGGCCGCGATGCCGGCCGTGATCTGCGCCCCGAGGTTCTGCGGCACCCCTGCCACGACGGCCCCCTGGTCGGCGTTGACCAGGCCGATCGGCAGCCGGTGCAGATCGGCCCGCGGGTTGATGATGCCCCCCAGGTAGAGCAGCGACAGCAGGAACGCCACCGTCCCGACGATGACGGTCGGGACCATCCAGACCTTGGGGTTGCGCAGCACCTGCCAGGCCCGCACCCCGCCCTCGGGGCGATTCGAAGTCATGGCTCTCCCGTGCGCGTCGTCCGGTCGTCCCACCCCCGCCAGAAGGTAGCGGCCGCCCTCCGTCCGCCCGGCGCGCCTCGCCCGAACAGCCCGCGGGCCGACCCGGTCGGCAGCGTCCGGCCGGCGACGTCCGACCGGCCGGCCCGGGCACGCGGCCCGCACCCGGATCGCCTGGGCGTGGCCCCGGATCGACGGGGCGCGGCGCGGGATCCACGGAGCGTGGCACCGGATCGACGGGGCGTCGGGGCCGGGGAGACCGCCCGGGCCCCGGCACCGCCCGACAGCCCGGACCTCTGGCGTGGTGACTAAGCGCTTGCTTAGACTCTCCTCGTCGCGGGAGGTCAGCCGCACCGCAGTCCAGCCACCGGGAGCCGCCGTGTTGTCCGCAGAGAACCGTCAGATCCGCCTCGCCCGCCGACCGGTGGGCGAGCTCGACCCCGAGGACTGGGAGCACCGCACCGAGCCGGCCGCCGCCCCCGGGGAGGGCCGGTTCGCCGGACGGACCCGCTTCGTCTCGCTGGACCCGGCGATGCGCGGCTGGCTCGACGACCGCCCCTCCTACCTGCCGCCGGTCGGGCTCGGCGAGGTGATGCGGGCCGGTTCGGTCGTCGAGGTCACCGAGTCCAACCACCCGGACTTCGCCATCGGCGACCTGGTCGTCGGCATGTTCGGCGTCCAGGAGCACGTGGTCTCCGACGGCAGGGGCGCGCTGCGGATCGACCCCGCGACCGCCTCCCCCTCGACCTTCCTCGGCGCGCTCGGCATGTCGGGCATGACGGCCTACTTCGGCCTGCTGGACGTCGGGGCGCTCAAGGAAGGCGAGACGGTGGTGGTCTCCGGCGCCGCGGGCGCGGTGGGCACCATGGTCGGCCAGATCGCCAAGGCGAAGGGGTGCCGGGTCGTCGGCATCGCCGGCGGGGCCGAGAAGTGCGCCCTGCTGACCGGGGAACTCGGCTTCGACGCCGCGATCGACTACCGCGCCGAGAACGTCCGCAAGGCACTGCGCACCCTGCTGCCGGACGGCATCGACGTGTACTTCGACAACATCGGCGGGGAGATCCTGGACGCCGCCCTGGCCTGCCTGGCGATGCGCGCCCGGGTGGTCGTCTGCGGCGCCATCAGCCAGTACAACGCCACCGCCGTCCAGGGCCCGGCGAACTACCTGTCGCTGCTGGTGCGCCGTGCCCGGATGGAGGGCTTCGTGGTGTTCGACTACGCGCCGCGCTTCGCCGAGGCCACCCGGGAGATCGGCGGTTGGATCGCCGACGGGCGGATCAAGGTCCTGGAGCAGGTGGTCCGGGGCACGGTGGACGACTTCCCGCAGACCCTGCAGCTGCTCTTCCGGGGCGGGAACACCGGCAAGCTGGTGCTCGAACTCGTCTGACCGGGGCGGCGGGCCGCGGTCGGGCCGCGGCCCTCAGACCGTGAGCGGCCCGTCGGACGGCGCGACGGGGGCCGGCAGCTCGGTGCGACCGCGCAGATGACGGTCGACGGCGGCGGCCACCGCGCGGCCCTCGGCGATCGCCCAGACGATCAGCGACTGGCCGCGCCCGGCGTCGCCCGCGACGAAGACGCCGTCCGCCCCGCCGGCGAAGTCCTCGCCGCGGGCGAGGTTGCCGCGCGGGTCGACCGACAGGCCCAGTTGGCCGACCAGCGCTCCGTTGTGGCCGGGGCCGGAGAAGCCCAGGGCCAGCAGGGCCAGGTCGACCGGGAGGGTGCGCTCGGTGCCGGGCCGGGGGCGGCGGTCGCCCCGCCGTGCCTCGGCGAACCGGACGGCCGCCAGCCGTCCGTCCGCGCCCGCCTCGAACCCCACGGTGGTCGCCGCGAACACCCTGGGCCCGTCGGCCGCGTCGCCGGCCTCCTCGTGCGAGGTGGTCTCCCGGTAGACCTTGGGGTGGACGGGCCAGGGCTGGTCGGCCGCGCGACGCCCGGGCGGCCGGGGATTGATGTCGAACTGGGTGACGGCCGCCGCCCGTTGGCGCAGGGCGGTCCCCAGGCAGTCGGCGGCGGTGTCGCCGCCGCCGACGATCACCACGCGACGGCCCTCGGCCGACACCGGCGAGTCGGGGTAGTCGCCCTCGTCGACCCGGTTGGCGAGGGTCAGGTAGCTGATGGCCTGGTGCACACCGGACAGCCGGCGGCCGGGCACCGGGAGGTCCCGGCAGCGCGTGGCGCCGACCGCGACCACCAGCGCGTCGCTCCGCTCGCGCAGGTCGTCGGCGGGCAGGTCACGGCCCACCGCGACCCCGGTCCGGAAGACGGTGCCCTCGGCCCGCATCTGGTCGATCCGCCGGTCCAGGCGGTGCTTCTCCAGCCGGAACGGCGGGATGCCGTACCGCAGCAGGCCGCCGATCCGGTCGGCGCGCTCGTAGACGGTCGTGGTGTGGCCGGCCCGGGTCAGCTGCTGGGCGGCGGCCAGTCCGGCCGGGCCGGAGCCGACCACCGCCACCCGCAGGCCGGTCAGCCGCTCGGGCGGCTGCGGCGCGTCGTAGCCGCTCTCCCAGGCCCGGTCGGCGATCGCCAGCTCGACGTTCTTGATCGTCACGGCTTCGGCGTCGATCGCCAGCACGCAGGCGCTCTCGCACGGGGCGGGGCAGAGCCGGCCGGTGAACTCGGGGAAGTTGTTGGTGGCGAGCAGCCGCGCGGCGGCGGCGCGCCAGTCGTCGTGGGCGACCAGGGTGTTCCAGTCCGGGACGAGGTTGCCCAGCGGGCAGGCGTGGTGGCAGAACGGCAGGCCGCAGTCCATGCAGCGGGCGGCCTGGTCGGCGACGACCGGGAGCAGCGCGCCCTCCCGGTACACCTCGCGATGGTCCCCCAGCCGCTCCTGCGGGTCCCGCCGCTCGCGGGGGCACCGGGGCGTGGTGAAGAAGGCCATGCGGTCGGCCAGGGGATCAGCCATCGCGGTCTCCGGCGGAGCGTACCGACGCGGGACGGTGGCACCGCCGCCCTGCCGCGCCCGCGGGCGCGCAGCCGGCCGCGCACCACCGTGTGGCCACCGTACGCCCGCGAACCGTCCGGCGACAGCGGCCGGGTGGCGCCCCGGTGGCCCGATCGGCCTGAACGGCCCGACTCGGTCGCCGAGGTGGCCGGAAGTGAACGTTCCGGTCCGACGTGACCGCGTACTGTCGTATCGTCTTAGCACCGTGGGCGGTCGAACCCTTGATCCCGCCGCCGGCGCCGCCCTAGGATCCGCATGAAATGTCACATGGCAATGGAGCCGTCGTGGGGGATCACACCGTTCCGAGCCGGGGTACCGCCACAAGCGCCCTGCCCAGGCCCTTCTACCGGCTCGCCGTCGGGGACGCCGTCTCCAGTTACGGCAGCCAGCTCAACATGGTCGCGCTCAGCCTCTTCGCCTACGAGGCCGCGGGCAACGCCCTCGGTACCGCCGGGTACCTGACGCTGCGTCTGCTCGGCGGCTTCGGCGCCGGCATGCTCGCCGGCCGCGTCGTCGCCCGGCTCGACCGCCGCCTGCTGATGGTCGGTTGCGCGTTCACCCAGGCCACCGGGCTGGTGGCGCTCGCGATCGTCCCCGAGCACCTGCGGATCCCGGTGCTCTACCCGCTGGCCCTGCTCTTCGGCGCGGCCGGCACGCTGAGCGCCGTCGCCCTGCGCAGCAGCGTTCCCGAGATGGTCGGCCCGGAGCACCGGGCACGCGCCAACGGGGTGCTGGTGACCGGACGTTCGACCGCGATGGTGCTCGGGTTCGCCTCGGCCGGGGTCCTGGTGGCCTGGGCCGGGTTCCAGGCCGCGCTGCTCACCGACGCGGCCAGTTTCCTGGTGTTCGGCACCGTCGTGCTGCGGCTGCCGCTGCGCACCCGGGCCGAACGCGAGAACGGATCCCGGCCGGCCGGCGCGGCGCCGGGCGGGCGCCTCGCCGGGCTGGTGCTGCTGCGGACCCTGCCGGTGATCGGCGCGATGGTCGCCATCCGGCTGGTCGACGCCTTCGGCTCGGCGGCGCACAACATCGGCCTGCCGGTGTTCGCCACCCGCACCTCGCCCGACAACCCGGCCGCGGTGCTCGGCCTGTTCTGGGCCACCTGGGCGGTCGGCAGCCTGGGCGCCCACCAACTGGTCTCCCGACTCCTGGTCAAACGCGGCCGGGAGCCCGGTGAACGCGCCTTCGCGGTGGGCACCGCCCTGATGTCGGCCTGCTTCATCCTCGCCTTCACCGGGCTGCCGACCCCGCTCTTCCTGGTCGTCGCGCTCGGCGCCGGCCTGGCGGACGGCTTCACCGAGATCTCCTACACCACCCGGATCCAGTCCGTCGACGACGACCGGCGCGGTCAGGCGTTCGGCCTGGTGGCCAGCGCGGAGAGCCTCGGCATGGGCGTCGGCATGCTGCTCAGCGCCGGGCTGATGGAGCGGTTCAGCCCGCTCACGGTGGTCGGCTTCTCGCACGCCGTGCCGATCGTGCTGGCCGCCGGGTTCCTGCTGACGGTGGGGATCGGCGCCCGCCGGCGGCGCAGGCCGGCCACCCTGCCGGTACCCGCCGACAGCTGACCGGCGTCCTCGGCGGCGCCCCGGGCTCCCCCGCACCGGCCGCGTCCCACCGGCCGGAGCCCGGACCGGCCGCGATGTCTCCGCCCCGCCACCCCGACCGCTGTACCTCGTTCCCGCCCGCAGAGCCCAGGAAGGTACGCCCCGTATGAGCGTCAACGGCCCCGCCCGCCCCCGACTCGACGCGGTGGAGGGCCGGTTACTGCGGCACGCCGGCCTGGCCGACTGCGCCCTCGTCCCCGGCGACGCGCCGGGCCGTGCCGAACTGATCGCCTACCTGGTGCCCGCCGATGACCGCGACGCGGCCGGGCTGCGCCGCTGGGCCGCCGCGCACCTGCTCACCGACGCCCCCGAGGCGGAGATCCGCCTGGTGGACGGCATCCCGCGCACCGCCGACGGGGCCCCGGACGCCACCGCCCTGGCCGCCGCCCGCGATCCCCGCGAGCACCCCCGACCGACCCGGCAGCACCTCAGCGAACTCTCCGACCGGTGGCGCCCGTTCGCCGCCGCGGCGGCGACCGGGCCGGAGCCCGTGACGGAGCCGGCTCCCGCCACCGGCGCACCCGCCGTCGCCGTAGGACCTGCTCCGGTGACGCTGCCCGACGGCCCCGCCGACCTGCCCGACGCCCTGCTGCGCGCCGCCCGGCTCCACCCCGGGCGCGGCCTGCACCTGGTGCGCGCCGACGGCCGCGCCACCACCCTGACCTACCCCGAGCTGCTGGACCGGGCCCTGCGCGTCCTCGGCACCCTGACCGCGGCGGGCCTGCGCCCGGGCGATCGCGCGATCCTCCAAGTCCCCGATCTGGAGCACTACTTCCCCGCCCTCTGGGCCTGCCTGCTGGGCGGCCTGCTGCCCGTCACGGTGGCCCGGCCGCCGGGCTACGACCGGCCGAACCCGGTGCTGGAGAAGCTGGTCAACGCCTGGGAGACGCTGGAGCACCCGCCCGTCCTGGCCGCCGGCGACGCCGTGACCGGGCTCGCCGGCATCGCCGCCGTCGACCCCCGGGCGGCGGGGCTGCGGGTGGTCCCGGTCGACCGCTCCGCCACCCGACCGCCCGCCGCACCGCACGGCGCGAGCGGGGACGTCGCGATCCTGCAGTTGTCCTCCGGCTCGACCGGCCGCTCCAAGGCGATCCAGATCAGCCACCGGGGCATCCTGGAGTACGTGGCGGGGGCCTGCGAGCAGGGCTTCGCACCCGGCGACCCGACCGTCAACTGGCTGCCGCTCGACCATGTCGCGGGGCTGCTGATGTTCCATCTGCGGGATGTCGTGGCGGCCTGCGACCAGACCCACATCCCCACCGAACTCGTGCTCGCCGACCCGCTGTTGTGGCTGGACACGCTGGAGCGCCGGCGCGCCGCGCACTCCTGGTCGCCCAACTTCGGCTACCGCCTGGTCGCCGAGGCGCTGCGGGCCGCCCCCGAGCGGCGCTGGGACCTCTCGGCCGTCAAGTCCCTGATCAACGCGGGCGAGCAGTGCACCGAGGGCGTCGCCGACGAGTTCCTGGCCCGGCTGGCCCCCTCCGGGCTGCGGCCCGAACACCTGCTGCTCGGCTGGGGCATGGCCGAGACCTGCACCGTCATCGCCTACAAGCGCTACGGCGAGGCCGGCGCCGTCCAGGTGCTGGCCACCGACTCGCTCACCGCGGACCTGCGGCCGCTGCCCGAGGGCTCGGCCGAACCCGCCACCCGCTTTCTCTCGATGGGCCGCCCGGCCGCCGGCGCGCGGCTGCGGGTCGCCGACGACCGGGGCGCCGTGCTGCCCGAGCTGCGGATCGGTCGCCTCCAGGTCTCCTCCGGCCGGGTCACCCCCGGCTACCTCAACAACCCGCGCGCGGACCGCGAATCCGCCACCGCCGACGGCTGGTTCGACACCGGGGATCTCGCCTACCTGCGCGACGGGGAGGTGATCCTCACCGGCCGGCGCAAGGAGATCATCATCATCAACGGCGTCCACCACTTCTGCCACGACCTGGAGGACGTGGTCTCCACCGTCGACGGGGTGCGCTCCGGACACGTCGCCGCCTGCGGCGTGCCCGACGAACGCAGCGGCAGCGAGCAACTGGCCGTCTTCTTCGTGCCCGCCCCCGGGACCGGCGAGCCGCACCGCACGGCCGGCGCCGTACGGACCGCGCTGGCCGAGCGGTTCGGGCTCTCGGTCGCGCTGGTGCTCCCGGTACCGGCCGCCGAGTTCCCCCGCACCACCAGCGGCAAGATCCAACGGACCGCCATCCGGGCCCGGTTGCTCGACGGGGGCCTCGACGCGGCGATCACCCGGTTGGACCTCGCCGAGGGCAACGCCCGCACCCTGCCGGACGTGGTGCGCCGCCCGGCCTGGGAGCCCAGGCCGGTGCCGGCCACCCCCGCGCCGGCACCGCGCGAGACCGTCCTGCTGCTCGGTCCGGTCGGGCCCGGCACCCTGTCGGACGCGCTCGCCGCCCTGCTGCCGGACGCCGTCCAGGCCTCGCAGGCGGACTCCTACGCCCGGCTCGGCGACGGCTACGCGCTCGACCAGCGGCGCGCCGAGAACTGGCCGCGGCTGCTGGACGACCTGGCGGCGGCGGGGCGCCGGCCGCGGCGGGTGCTGCACCTGTGGGCGCAGGACACCGAGCCGGACGAGGCGCTGTGCGGCCCGGCCCTGCTCGGTCTGGTCCGCGCCCTCGCCGACCGGTACGGCAGCGGGCCGGACGGCGAAGCCGGCGGCGTCGACCTGACCACCGTGAGCACCGGCCTGCACGCGCTCGCCGACGGTGAGGTGCCGCGCCCGGTCGCCGCGCTGACCGCCGCCCTGACCGCCGGGGTCCGCGCCGAACAGCTGCTCGCCGGCGCCCGCCACCTCGACCTGCCCGCCGGGCCCGCGGACCCGCGGGCCGTGCTGGCCTTCCTCGCCGACCCGCGCCGCGAACCCGAGGCCGCCTGGCGCGACGGGCGGGCGTACCTGCCCCGGCTCGGCCCGCTCACCCCGCCGGACCACGCCTCACCCGTACCCGCCTGCACGCTGCTCTCCCCCGGGGCCCGCTGGCTGGTGACCGGCGGGCTGGGCGGTCTCGCCGGCGAGCTGCTCCCTGAGCTGCTCCGCCGGCACGGCCCCCACCTGCTGCTCGTCGGACGCACCGACCCGTACGCGGACGGTCCGGCGGCGGCCGGCCGGCGTGCCGCCCTGGAGCGGCTGGCACGGGCCGGCGGCCGGGTCGACTACCGGGTGGCGGACGTGACCGATCGCCGGGCCCTCGCGGCGGCCGTCGCCGAGGCCGAACAGGGCTGGGGCGCACCGCTGGAGGGCGTCCTGCACCTGGCCGGCGACTACCGGATCGGCCTGCTGGAGGAGCTCGGCCCCGAACGGTGGCAGGAGGCCGTCCGGGCCAAGACCGAGGGCACCGACGCGCTGGCCGAGCTGGTGGCGGCCCGCCCCGGCGCCCAGTTCGTCGGCTACTCCTCGATGATCGGCTTCCAGGAGGTGGTCGGCTCGGCCGGGTACGCGGCCGCCAACCGCTATCTGGAGACGGCGATCGAGCGGCTGCGCCGCGAGCACCGGGTACCCGCCTGGACGGTCTCCTGGGGCCTGTGGCGCGGCATCGGGATGAACCGGGAGACCGCCCACGACGAGGCCGCCGCCGAGCGCGGCATCGCCGTGCTCGACGCCGCGCAGGGCCGGCGGCTGGCCACCGCGCTGCTGGCGGCCCCGCCCGGCCACTACTACGCCGGGCCCGACATCACCCGGCCCGCCGCCCGGCGCCGGCTGTTGGCGGGCGAGCCGCGCACGGTCGTCGAGACGGACGGGCCACCCGCCGCCGAACCCGCCCGGCGGCCGGTCGCGGCGGCGCCCGCGCCCACCGAGCTGCGCCGCGCCGTCCTGGACACCTTCGAGGCCGTCCTCGGCGACCCGGTCGACCCCGGCCGGGCCTTCCACGAACTCGGCCTCGGTTCGGTGCAGTTGATGCGGGTCCAGGCCGCACTGGCGGCCGGTCCCGCGCCGGGCCTCGACCCGACCGCGCTGTTCCGCCACCCCACCGTGGACGCCCTCGCGGCCCACCTGGCCGGCGGTCCGGAGGAGGCGCCCCGGGCCGCGCCCGACGCGGCGCGGCCGGTACCCGCCGACCGACGGGTGGCGGTGATCGGCCTGGCGCTGCGCCTGCCCGGCGCGGACACCCCCGAGCAGTACTGGCGCAACATCGTGGACGGTGTGGTCAGCACCACCCGCTACACCCCCGAGCAGCTCGCCGCCGCCGGCATCCGGGCCGAGGAGTACACCCACCCGGACTTCGTCCCGGTCACCGCGCCGATCGCCGACATCGGGCACTTCGACGCCGAGGCCTTCGGGATCAGCGCCGCCGAGGCCGCCCTGACCGACCCCCAGCAGCGGCTGCTGCTGGAGACCTGCGCCCGGGCCCTGGACGACGGCGGCTACGGCGACACCGCGCCCGACACCCGGGTCGGGGTCTTCGCCGGCACCGGGATGACGCTGTACTCGCTGCGCACCTACCTCCAGCACGCCGTCGGCACGACCGCCGACCCGGCGCGACCGGTCGAGGCGCTGCAGGTCGCCATCGGCAACCAGGCCGACTTCGCCGCCACCCGGGTCGCCTACCGGCTCGGCCTCACCGGCCCGGCCGTCGGCGTGCAGACCGCCTGCTCCACCTCGCTGGTCGCCGTGCACCTCGCCGTCCAGTCGCTGCTCACCGGTGACAGCGACCTCGCCCTCGCGGGCGCCGCCGCCCTGCACATCCCGCAGGCCGCCGGCTACCGCTACCAGGAGGGCTCGATCCTGGCGCCGGACGGCGTCTGCCGGGCCTTCGACGAGCGGGCCGGCGGCACCGTCGGCGGCAACGGCGTCGCCGCCGTGCTGCTCAAGCGGCTGGACCGGGCGCTGGCCGACGGCGACACGGTGCACGCCGTCATCCTCGGCTCCGCCGTCAACAACGACGGCGCGGGCAAGGTCGGCTACACCGCGCCCGGTGCGGACGGCCAGGCCGCCGTGGTCGGCCGGGCGCTGGACGTCGCGGGCGTGCCGGCGGACAGCATCGGCTACATCGAGGCCCACGGCACCGGCACCCCGCTCGGCGACCCGATCGAGGTCCAGGCCCTCACCCGGGCCTTCCGGGCCCGCACCGAGGCGGTGGGCTTCTGCGCCCTCGGCTCGGTCAAGCCGAACATCGGCCACCTGGACACCTGCGCCGGGATGGCGGGCCTGATCAAGGCCGTTCTCGCGCTGCGCCACCGGGCGATCCCGCCGCTGACCCACCTGACCCGGCCCAACCCCGCCCTCGGCCTGCCCGGCAGCCCCTTCGTGCTCCCCACCGAGGCGGCGGACTGGCCCGCCGGGGACGCCCCGCGCCGGGCGGGGGTCAGCGCGCTCGGCGTCGGCGGCACCAACGCGCACCTCGTCCTGGAGGAGGCACCGGCGGGCACGGGGGCGGACGAACCCGCCGGCACCACGGTCGACGAACCGGCCGGTGCCCGCGCCGACGGACCTCCGGTCGCCCTGGTGCCGCTGTCCGCCCGCAGCCCGCGGGCCCTGACCGAGCTCGCCGCCACCGTGCTCGACCGGCTGCGCGGCGAGCACCCGCCGCGCCCGGCCGACCTGCTGCTCACCCTCGGCGCGGGCCGCCGCCCGCTGCGCCACCGGCTCGCCGTCACCGGCGCCGGGCCCGCCGAACTCGCCGAAGCGCTCGCCTCGTTCGTCGGCGGACGGGCCTCCGGCCCGGCGCACGCGGCCCGGGACGCCGGGCGCGCCGCACCGGCGCCGGTCCTGCTGTACACCGGTCAGGGCGCGCAGTACCGGGGCATGGCCGCCGGGCTGTACCGGGCGTACCCGGCGTTCCGGGAGGTGCTGGACACCTGCGACCGGCTGCACCGCGAGGCCTGGGGCGAGGCGCTGCTGCCCCTGCTGCTGGAGCCCGCCGAGGGCGAGGAGCCGGTCTGGAGCACCGAGGCCGCCCAGCCGGCGCTGTTCGCGGTGCAGGCCGCGTACACCGCGCTCTGGGAGGAGTTCGGGCTGCGGCCCGCGGCGGTGGCGGGGCACAGCGCGGGCGAGTACGCGGCGGCGTACGCGGCCGGGGCGTACTCGCTGGCCGACGGGCTCTTCCTGGCGGGGGTGCGGGGGCGGCTGATGCACCGCTCGACCGAGCCGGGGGCGATGACGGTGGCCGCCGCGTCCGCCGAACGGCTGGGCGCGCTCGCCGGATGGCTGCCCGGGGTCGACCTGGCCGTCGTGAACGGCGCCGGGCAGTGCGTGCTGGCCGGGCGACCCGGGGACGTGGCCGCGGCGGAGGCGGTGCTCGCCCTGGAAGGGGTGGCGACCGAGCGGTTGGCCGCCGACCGGGCGTTCCACTCCCGGCTGATGGAGCCGGTGCTGGCGGCCTTCCGGAGCCGGCTGGCGCAGATCGACCTCCGACCGCTGCGGGTCCCGCTGGTGAGCAACCTCGACGGCGCGCTGCTGGCGCCCGGCACGGTGCCCGAGCCCGGACACTTCGTCCGCCAGACCAGGGAGACCGCGCGCTTCGACCGGGTCCTCGCGACACTGGACGGGCTCGGCCACGGACTGTTCCTGGAGGTCGGTCCGCACCACACGCTGAGCGGGCTGGGTCGGCGCGAGCTGCCCGGGTCGGTGTTCGTGCCGAGCGGGCGTCGCGGCCGCCCGCCGGAGCGCCAACTGCTCACGGCGCTGGGCACGCTGTGGACGCACGGGGTGCCGGTGGACTGGGCGGCGGCCGCGGCGGCCCGGCGGTGGCCGGACGGGCCCGCGCGCCGCGTACCGCTGCCGGGCCGGCCGTTCCACGGCAGCCACCACTGGTTCACGCCACCCGCCGCCGAGGGCGGGCCGGTTCCGCCCCCCGAACCGCGCTCCGCGCTCCTGCCCTCGACCGAACCACCCTCCGGACCGACGTTCTCGACCGAACCGCCGTCCGCGCCAGTGCCCTCGACCGACGACGGCCCCGGCACCCTGCCCGCACCCGACCGCACCGTTCTGGAGGAGCCCGTCATGACCGACACCCCCGCACCGGACCCGGTGGAGGAGGCGGCCGGCCTGATCCTCGACCGGGTGGTGGCGCAGACCGCGCGTCAGCTCGGCGTCGCCGAGGAGGCGGTGGGCGCCGGGGACCCGTTCTTCGACCTCGGGGCCGACTCACTGTCCATGATCAACATGATTAGGGACCTGGAGCGGGCCTTCGGGGTGCGGGTGCCGATGCGTGAACTGTTCGAGGACGCGGACACCCCGGCGCGGCTCGCCGGGCTGATCGCGGGGCGGCTGAGCGCCGAGGCGCTGACGGCGCTGCTGCCCGCGCCGGAGCCGGCTCCTCCCGCGGCTGCGGCCCTTCCCGCGGCTCAGGCCCTTCCCGCGGCTGAGGCCCTTCCTGCGGCTCCGGCTCAGGTCGCGGTCACGCTGCCGGTCGCCCCGGCCGCTGTGCCCGCGCCGGCCGCCGCGCCCGCACTTGCCGTACCCGCGCCTGCCGTACCCGCACCGGCTGCCGTCGCCCCGGTCGCGGTGGCGCCACCCACCGCCGTGCCGCCCGTCGCCCCGGCGGCGCCCGTCGGAGCCGGTGCGGTGATCGAACGCCAGCTCGCCCTGATGGGCCAGTTCTCCCAGCTGATGACCGACCAGCTCGGTCTGCTCGCCGGCGCGCCCGCCACACCCGCGCTCCCGGCCGGGCCGACGGCACCGGACCTCACGGCCACCGCCGGCCTCGCGATCACCCCGCCCCGCCCCGCCGCGGCCGGCCCGGAGCAGCCCGGCACGCCGCACCCCGCCGCCGAGCCCGCCCCCGCCCGGCCCACCGCCGCCGAGCCCGCCCCCGCCGCGCCCCAGGTGCACGGCCCGCGCGTCACGGTGGCCCGTGACTCCGGCATGGCCGGCGGCGGCCTGAGCGGCGAACAGCGCCGCCACCTGGACGAGTTGGTCGAGCGGTTCACCGCCCGGACCGCCGCCTCCAAGGCACTGACCCAACGCCACCGCCGGGTGCTCGCCGACAGCCGTGCGGTGGTCGGCTTCCGTTCGGCCACCAAGGAGATGCTCTACCCGCTCGCGGCCCGCCGGGCCCAGGGCTCCCGCCTGGAGGACATCGACGGCAACTCCTACGTCGACATCACGATGGGGTTCGGGGTGCTGCTCTTCGGCCACGAGCCCGCCTTCGTCCAGGAGGCGGTCCGCGAGCACCTGTCCGGCGGCCTGCGGCTGGGCCCGCGCGGCGAGGAGACCGGCGAGGCCGCCGAGCTGCTGGCCGAACTGACCGGCACCGAGCGCGTCGCGTTCGCCAACTCCGGGACGGAGGCCAACGCCGGGGCGATCCGGCTGGCCCGCGCGTACACCGGGCGGGACGCGATCGTGATGTTCGAGGGCTCGTACCACGGGCACTTCGACCACACGCTCGGCCGCCCGGTGGGACACGGGGCCGAGCGCGAGACGGTGCCCGTGTCGATCGGCGTCCCCGGCAGCGCGGTCGCCGACCTGATCGTCCTCCCCTACGGGGACCCGGAGAGCCTGCGGGTCATCGACGAGCTCGGCGACCGGATCGCCGCCGTCCTGGTCGAGCCGGTGCAGAGCCGCCACCCCTCCCGGCAGCCGGCCGCGTTCGTGCGCGGGCTGCGCGACCTGACCACGCGCCGCGGCATCGTCCTGATCTTCGACGAGATGCTCACCGGCTTCCGCCCGCACCTGCGCGGCGCCCGGGGCTTCTGGGGTGTGGAGCCCGACCTGTCGACGTACGGCAAGGTACTCGGCGGCGGCTATCCGATCGGCGCAATCGCGGGGCGCGCCGCCGTGATGGACGGCATCGACGGGGGCTTCTGGCAGTACGGGGACGCCAGTTACCCGCCGAACGACACCACCTTCTTCGGCGGCACCTACATCCAGCACCCGCTCTCGATGGCCGCCTGCCGGGCCGTGCTGCGGCACTTCAAGGAGCAGGGTCCGGGCCTGCAGGAGCGGCTGAACGCCCGGACCGGAGAGCTGGCCGCCGGCGTCAACGGCTTCTTCGAGGAGGAGGAGTTCCCGCTCCGGCTGGCGCACTTCGGTTCGCTGTTCCGCTTCGAGCCGCGCGCCGACATGGAGCTGCTCTTCCACCACCTGCTGGTCAAGGGGGTCTACGTCTGGGAGTGGCGCAACTTCTTCCTCTCCACCGCGCACAGCGACGGTGACGTGGAGTTCGTGGCCGACGCCGTCCGCGCGTCCCTGCGGGACATGCGGCGCGGCGGGTTCTTCCCCTCCGCCCGCCCGGTCGCCGTCCCGGCCGTGCCCGCGCCGCGCCGTGAACTGCCGCCGCAGGCCCGCCCGGTGTCCGCGCCGACCGGCACCCGGCCGGAGCCGGGCCCGGACCCCGCGCCGACCGCACCCGCCGGTGATCCGGACCGCGCGGTCGACTTCAGCCTCTCCTTCTTCGGCGACTACCCGCTCGACACCCGGCCCGAGGACCGCTACCGGATCGTCCTGGAGAGCGCCCGCTTCGCCGACCGCAACGGCTTCCACGCCGTCTGGCTGCCGGAGCGGCACTTCCACTCCTTCGGCGGCATCTTCCCCAACCCCTCGGTGCTGGCCGCCGCCCTGGCCCGGGAGACCGAACGCGTCCGGCTGAACGCGGGCTGCGCCGTCCTGCCGCTGCACCACCCGGTGCGGGTGGCCGAGGAGTGGTCGGTGGTCGACAACCTGTCCGGCGGGCGGGTGGGCCTCGGCTGCGCCAGCGGCTGGCACCCGAACGACTTCCTCTTCTTCCCCGACCGCTACGGCACCCACAAGCAGCTGATGCACCAGCAGATCGACACGATCCGGGCGCTGTGGCGCGGCGAGCCCTACCGGGGCCGCGCCGGCAACGGCGAGGAGATCGAGGTGCACCTGCACCCCCGGCCGCTCCAGGAGCTTCCGCCGATGTACACGGCGATCGTCGGCAACCCGGACAGCTTCCGCGAGGCCGCCCGCCACGACCTCGGCGTGATCACCAACCTGATGACCCAGAGCGTCGAGGAGCTGGCCGCCAACGTCGCCCTCTACCGGCGCACCCGGGCCGAGCACGGCCTCGACCCCGAGACCGGCCGGGTCGTGGTGCTGGTGCACACCTACCTCGGCGCCGACCTCGCCACCGCCCGCGCGCAGGCCTACCGCCCGTTCTGCGGCTACCTGCGCTCCTCGCTCTCCCTCTTCGGGCAGGTCGCCAACAGCCTCGGCCTCACCCTGGACTACGAGAACACCCCGGAGGAGGACCTGGAGTTCGTCCTGGAGCGCGCCTACGAGCGGTACTGCGCCTCGCGCGCGCTGATCGGCACCCCCGAGAGCGTGCGAGACGTCCTGGCCTCGCTGCGTGCCGCCGGCGCCGACGAGATCGCCGCCTTCGTCGACTTCGGGCTCTCCCCCGAGCTGGTCGCCGCCGGCCTGCCGCACCTGGACGAGCTGCGCCGCACCGCCCAACGGCCGCGCGAACGGCGCGCCCCGCTGTCGTACGCCCAGCAGCGGATGTGGTTCCTGCACCGGATGCTGCCCGACAGCTCCCGCTACAACGAGGTCAAGGCCATCGCCCTGGACGGGCCGCTCGACCACCGCGCGCTGACCGGCGCCCTGCACGCCCTGGCCGAACGGCATCCGGCGCTGCGCACCGTCTTCCGCGAACAGGACGGCGAGCCGTACCAGGTGGTGCTGCCAGCCGCCGGCGCGCCGCTCCCGGTCGAGGACGCCCCGGCCGGCGGGGACGGCGGGGAGGCCGTTCGCGCGCTGGTCGCCGAAGAGGGCGCCCACCGGTTCGACCTGGCCGCCGGCCCGCTGCTGCGCGCCCGCTTGCTGCGCCTGGGCGAGGAGCGGCACGTGCTCGTACTCGCCATGCACCACATCGTCATCGACACCCTCTCCGCCGTGGTGATCACCCGTGAGCTGGGCGAGCTCTACCGGGCCACGCAGGCCGGTCGCCGCCCCGAGCTGCCGCAACTGCCGACCAGCTACGCCGAGTTCGCGACCCGGGAGCGGGCGCTGGTCGCCGAGGGCGCGCACACCGCGAGCCTGGCGCACTGGCGTACCGTCCTCGGCGGCGAGCTGCCGGTGCTGGCGCTGCCCACCGACCGGCCGCGCCCGGCCCTGCCGGACGGCCGGGGGCGCGCCTTCGTCCGCCTGCTGGACGGTGAACTCTCCGGCCGGGTGCGGGAGCTGGCCCGCTCACGGCGCTCCACGCTGTTCATGGTGCTGCTCAGCGCGTTCGCCGGAGTGCTGCACCGCTTCAGCGGCCAGGACGAGATCGTGCTCGGCACGCCCGTCGCCAACCGCGACGAGGGCACCGAGGACCTGGTCGGGTTCTTCGTCAACACCCTCGCCCTGCGCCTCGACCTCTCCGGGGAGCCGGACTTCGATCGGCTGCTCGCCCGGGTCCGGGACACCGCGCTGGACGCCTACGAGCACCAGCGACTCCCGTTCGAGGTCCTGGTCCAGGAGGTGAACCCGCCGCGCGACACCAGCCGCAACCCGCTGTTCCAGGTGATGGTGGAGTTCGAGAACCACGCGCTGTTCGAACTCGACCTGCCGGGCATCGACGCCCGCCCGCTGGACGACGTCGTGGACAAGGCCGGCTTCGACCTCACCCTCTTCCTCACCAACCTGCCCGAGGGCATCCGCTGCCATGTCGAGTACGCCACCGCGCTGTTCGACCGGGAGACCGTCGAGCGCCTGCTGACCGCCTTCGAGCAGCTGCTCGCCGCCGCCGTCGCCGACCCCGCCCGGCCGGTGGCCGAACTGCTGCCCGCCGGCCGCGAGACGGCCACCCCCGCGCTGCCCGGCACCCCGTCGCTGCGCGAACGACTGGCCCGCACGGCAGCCGAGCACCCGGACCGCACCGCCGTCCTCACCCCCGACGGGACCTCGGTCGGCTACCGCGAACTGGGCGACCGGGCCGAGCGGGTGGCGGCGCTGCTGGCCGCCGCCGGGGTCACCGCCGGCACCCCTGTCGCCACCCTGCTGCCCCGCTCCACCGACCAGGTGGCGGCGCTGCTCGCCGTGGTCCGGCTCGGCGCGGTCCACGTCCCGATCGACCCGGTGCACGGCGCCGAGCGCTGCCGCCTGATCGCCACCGACAGCGGCGCCCCGCTGCTGCTCACCCGCACCGGCACCGACCGCCTCGGCATCACCCTGCCCGCCGTCCTGACCGACGACGACAGCCCGGTGCCGCCCGCGCCCGCCGCCGTCGACCCCGACCCCGAGTCGCCCGCCTACTGCCTCTACACCTCCGGCACCACCGGCCGGCCCAAGGGCGTGGTGATGCCCTACCGCGGCCTGCGGTCCCTGGTCGACTGGAACACCGACCAGCACGGCCCGCTGCGCACCCTGCAGTACGCCTCCTGCGGGTTCGACGTCTCCGTCCAGGAGGTCCTCACCGCCCTCGCCGGCGGCGGCACGCTCGTCCTCGTCGACGAGGAGACCCGCTACGACGCGCGGGCCCTGGCCGCACACCTGCGGCGCACCCGCACCGAACGCGTCCACCTCCCGCACAGCACACTGGCCGGCCTGCTCGGCGCCCTGGCCGAGGCCCCGGTGCCCGACCTGCGCGAGATCGTCTCCGGCGGCGAGCAGTTGCTGCTCACCCCGGCGCTGCGCGCCTTCCTGCGGGACAACCCGCGGTGCCGGCTCTTCAACCACTACGGGCCCACCGAGACCCATGCGATGACCAGCGTCGAGCTGTCCGCCGACGGCCCCGACCACGCCCCGATCGGCCGCCCCGTCCCCGGCAGCCGCGTCCAACTGCTCGACCCGCACGGACGCCCGGTGCCGGACGGCGCGGCCGGCGAGATCCACATCCTCGGCGACTCGGTCGGCCTCGGCTACCTGAACCGCCCCGAGGAGACCGCCGCCGCCTTCGTCCCCACCCCGGGGGGCCTGCGCTACCGCACCGGCGACCTGGGCCGGCTGCGGCCGGACGGCACGCTGGACTTCCTCGGCCGGATCGACGAGCAGGTGAAGATCCGCGGCTACCGGATCGAGCCCGGCGAGGTGGAGAACGTGCTGCGCACCGTCCCCGGGGTCCGGGAGGCCGCGGTCGCCGCGCAGCACGGCCCGCGGGGCACCGCGCTCGCCGCGTACATCGTGCCGGACCCGGAGGGCGCGGCCGACCCGGACGGTGCCCCCGACGGCACCGACGGCCGGCTCGCCCTGGTACGCGACGCGCTCGCCGACCGGCTGCCCGAACACATGGTGCCCCGGCTCTGGGCCCTGGTGACGCACGTACCGCTGACCCGCAACGGCAAGCTGGACCGGGCCGCGCTGCCCCCGGCCGGGCCGCTCGGGGCCGCCGCCGAGACCGCCCCCGCCACCGCACTGGAGCGACTCCTCCAGGAGCTCTGGGCGAAGGAGCTGGGCGTCCCCGCGCCGGGCGTGGAGACCTCCTTCTTCGATCTGGGCGGGCACTCACTGGCCGCCACCCGGCTGCTCAACCTGGTCCGTGAGGAGGCCGGCCTGGAGATCGGCATCCTCGACTTCTTCCGCCGCCCCACCATCCGCGGCATGGCCGACCGTGCCCGCGCCGCCGAGCCGGCCGAGACCTTCGAGCGGGGGACGCTGTGACCGGCCTGCCCGACGCGACCGCGGTGCCCGGGACGACCGAGGACTGGAAGCAGCTCGTCCGCCTGCTGGACGAACGGGAGATCGTCCTGTCCACCGCGGGCGACCGACTGGAGTACCTCGCTCCCCCGGGGGCGATGGACGGCCGGCTGGTCGCCCTGGTCAAGGGCGAACGGGAACGGCTGCTCACCGTCCTGACCGGTGGCGGAGCCGCCGAGGCCGCCGCGCCGGCCGGCATCGCCCAGGCCCGGATGCACCGCAGCCACGGCCGGGTCGCCGACCCCAGCCTGTGGAACATCACCCAGCGGATCACCCTGCGCGGCCCGCTCGACCCCGCCCGACTGCGACGGGCCCTCACCGCCCTGACGGCCCGCCACCCCAGCCTGCGCACCCGCTACACGCCCACCGACCTCGGGCTGCTCCAGCAGGTCCTGCCCGCCCCCGACGCCCTACCGCTACCGGTCGGCGCGGTGGGCGAGGACGGGGAGTCGGTGGCCGCCGCCACCCGCGCGGAGACCGCCACGCCGTTCGACCTCGGCGCGCCGCCCCTGCTGCGGGCCCGGCTGCTGCGACTCGGCCCGGACCACCACGTCCTGTTGCTGACGATCCATCACATCGCCCTGGACGGGTGGTCGCTGGCCACCCTGCTGGCGGACCTCGGCGCCCTGTACGGGGACCACCGGGCGGCACTGCCCGAGCCGGGATCGATGATCGAACACGCCTGCTGGGAGCGGACGGTGGTGACCCGCGAGGCGGTCCGCCGGGCCACCGCCCGCTACGCCGAGCGTCTCACCGGTCTGCCCCTCACGGTGCCGCTGCCCACCGACCGCCCCCGGCCGGAGCGGCGCTCCGGACACGGTGGCATCCTGCGCTTCGCGCTGACCCCCGAGGAGACCGCGGCGCTGAACCGGTGCGCGGCCGGCCGCTCCACCACACCGGCGGCCGTGGTGCTGGCCGCCCTCGGCGACCTGCTCAGCGAACTCACCGGCGCCGAGGAGACCTTGGTGATGCTCTCGACCGCCAACCGGCGGCGCCGGGAGCACGAGCGGCTGGTCGGGCTGCTGACCACCAACCTGCCGGTCCGGCTGCCCGGCCGGGCGCCGGGCGGCCTCGCCGCGCTGATCGACCGGGCGGGCGAGGCACTGGCCACCACGCTCGACCAGGCCGACGTCCCGTTCGGCCTGGTCACGGAGGACCTGCGGGCGCTGGGGCTGGCCCTCCCGCCCTCCTTCCCACAGGTACTGCTGGCCGTGCAGACCACGCCGGCACCGGTCCTGGAACTGACCGGCCTGGACGTTCTCGTCGAGGACATCCCGGGCAGCGGCGCCCGGTCGGACCTGCTGCTGATGCTCACCCCCGAGGGGGACGGCGGTCTGGCGGGTCTGGCCGAGTACGACGCCGACCTCTTCGACGAGTCCACCGTCCGGAGCTGGCTGGACCACCTGGTGCGGCTGCTGACCGAGCGGCTGCCGTCGGCGGCCTGACGCCGGTGGCGGGTCCGGCTCCGCGCGGAGCCGGACCCGTCACCGGACTCCCGGGCGCACGTCAGGCGCGCAGGAACGCCTCCAGCGCCGTCGCCAGCGCCACCGGGACTTCGTGCATCGGGTAGTGCCCCGCGTTGGCCAGGACCTCCAGCTCCGCGTTCGGGTAGTGGAGCAGCCAGGTGCCGCGGATCACCTCGGCGGACAGCGCGGGGTCGTGCTCGCCGACGAAGACCTTGACCGGGAGCGTACTGCCGGCGATCTTGGCCGCGAAGTCCTGGGTGGTCCAGTCGTCGAGGTAGCCGGCGAAGGCCTCCGGGCGGGAGCCGGCCACCGAGCGGGCGGTCATCGCGTCCAGCCAACGCGCGCAGGCGCGGTTCCCGGTCACCAGATCGAGGATGGCCCGGCGGTTGGCGGGGCGCGACGGCGCCCCGTGGAACAGGTCGTGGGCGTCGCCCTCCAGCGGGTAGCCGCCCGCGGGCACCGGCGCCACCCCCACCAGCTTGCGCACCCGGCCCGGCGCCTCGGCCAGGACGCGCTGCGCCGCCTTGCCGCCCATCGAGTGCCCGACCACGGAGAACGACCCCCAGCCCAGCTGGTCCGCCAGGGCGAGCGCGTCCGCGGCGATCTCGGCCAGGGTGAACTCACCCGCCACGTCGCGTCGTTCGCCGTAGCCCCGGTAGTCCAGGAAGGCGTAGCCGAAGGCCTCCGGGTCCAGGTGGTCGAGGAACGGACCCCAGCTCGCACCGGTGTCGAACCAGTCGTGCAGGACGAGCACCTTGTGCTCGCCGGTGCCGATGGCGCGGTGACTGATCGTCATGACTGGCTCCCGTCACGTGGTCTGCCGGTCTCCTCCCCCGGCCCGTCGGGCGCCAATCCCGCCGGCCGGCCGGGCCCCGGACACCGGCCGGGCACGTCACCCGGGCCGGTCGGGCGGGCAGCTGCCGGCGGGCCGGTCAGGAGGGCAGTTGCTGGCGGTAGGCGTCCAGGGCGGGCGCGGTGGTGGTCGCCAGGAACTCCGTGACGGTGTACTCGACCAGCCCCGCCCGGCTGAACGGGTCGGTCCGGGCGATCTCCTCGACGGCCGCCCGGTCCTCGCCCACGGCGATGATCACGCCGCCGTCGCGGGGCACCTTGCGGCCCGAGGCGAGGAAGGTCCCGGCGTCGTAGTGCTGCCGCAGCCACTCCACGTGCTGCGGGAGCACGGCGTCGACGCGGTCCAGGGTCGCGGTGTAGGTCAACTCCAGAACGAACATGCGCCCAGGCTAGCGCCCGGCCCCGAGCGGCCGTCAGCCGCCCGGGCGGGCCGAGGATTTTACCGAACGGTCGACCAACGGGCCCCGACACCCCGATAGCGTGCGGACATCCCAGTGACCACGGGCGCGGACCGACCGCGCCGGAAGAGGTGTGCCATGAACCGGATCGACGTCCCCGCGACCGCCGCCCTGCTGCCCCGGGCCTGGAGCTCGCGCGTCCTGGGCCGGGTGGGCACAGCCGCCGTCAAGGTCCTGCGGATGGACGGGCTGCCGCTCCAGGAGGAACGGCACGAGCACGCGGAGGCACTGCTCGTCCTGGACGGGCGGCTGGACCTGCGGGTCGCGGGCGTCGCCGTCTCGCTCGGCCCCGGCGAGCTGTACGTGGTGCCGGCCGGTGTCCCGCACGCCGTGGCGGCGGGCAGCCGGGGCACCTTGGTGATCGTGGAGGTGGACGAGACCGGGTGACCCACTGGGCCCTCGCCGCCGGGCGGAGGGTGATTGCGGGTGTCCGAGCCGACTGCGATACAACACTGCTCATATGACGATTGATCGGAGATATCTGTAATGAGCAAGTCAGCTCTGCCCCGCCGCGGTCTGCTCGTCGGCACGGCGGCCACGGTCATCGGCTGGAACACCGCCGGACGCACCTGGGCCGTCAGCACCGACCAGGGCGCACCCGGCCCCGCCGCCACCCAGGACGCGGTGGCCGCACTGCCCCGGCTGGACGGCAGCCTGGTCACCGACCCCACCTCGCTCACCCGCTTCGCCGGTGACTTCGGGCACCTGGTGACCGCCGCGCCCCGGGCCGTGCTGCGGCCGGGCTCGGTGCGCGACATCACCGCGGTCGTCGGCTTCGCCCGCCGCCACCGGATCCCCGTCGCCATGAACGGCCAGAGCGGTGGCGGCGAGACGGCGGAGCTGGAGTCGCACTCCAACTACGGGCAGGCCGCGGCCCCCGGCGGCATCGCCATCGACGCCCGCGGGCTCGACCGCGTCCTCGCCGTCACCCCCGGCCGGGCCGTCGTCGAGGCCGGCGTCACCTGGGCGCAGCTGACCGACGCGGCGCTCGCCCGGGGCTGGATGCCGCCCTGCCTGACCGACTACCTGCACCTGTCGGTCGGTGGCACGCTGAGCGTGGGCGGGATCGGCTCCGGTGTGCAGCGCCACGGGCTGCAGGCCGACACCGTCGAGTCGGTCGACGTGGTCACCGGCACCGGTCGGCTGGTCACCGCCTCCGCCACCAGCAACCGGCAACTGTTCGAGGCGGTCCTGGCCGGCGGCGGGCAGGCCGGCATCATCGTCCGCGCCACCCTGCGGCTCGTCCCGGCCCGCGAGCGCGCCCTGGTGTTCACCCTGTTCTACGACGACCTCGCCGCCTACCTGGGCGACCAGGAGCGGATCATGGCCGAGCGCCGCTTCGACCTCCAGGCCGGTGAGGTGGTGCGCAACGCCGAGGGCACCGCGTGGCGGTACAAGATCGAGGCCGTCGCCCACTACGACGGCGGCACGCCTCCGGACCGGGGCACCCTGCTGCGCGGGCTGCGCTGCGCGCCCGGCGAGACCACCGTCACCGACCAGAGCGCCCGCGACTACGCCTTCCGGGTCGACGGCTTCGCCGCCTACCTCAAGGCCACCGGACTCTGGTCGCAGCCGAAGCCCTGGCTCAGCCTGTTCCTGCCCGCGTCCACCGCGCGGGCCTTCGTCCGCGAGGCCACCGCCCTGCTCACCCCGGCGGACCTCGGCGCCGGGATCCTGCTGCTCTACCCCTACACCACCGCCACCCTGACCCGGCCGCTGGCCGTGATGCCGGACGCGCCGGTCGGCTGGCACTTCGACCTGCTGTCCTTCCCCGCCCCGGGCGCGGACACCGCCGCCATGCTGCGCCGCAACCGCCACCTCTACGAGCGCGCGGTCGCCCTCGGCGGCAAACGCTACCTGATCGGCGCGATCCCCGGGATGACGCCCACGGACTGGCGCCGCCACTACGGCGCCCGCTGGGCGGCCGCGACGGCGGCGAAGCACCGGTACGACCCGGCCGGCATCCTCACCCCCGGCCAGGGCATCCACACCTGACCGACCGGGCGGCCCGCCCCGCCCACCGTCGGGGACGGGGCCGGGCCCCACGGCCCGGCGGGGCCTCGCGGGCGGGGGTCCGGGCCGGACCCTAGAACGCTGATGAAGATCTTGGTGTGATCGGGGCTGCCGCCGTCAGGCGGCAGCCCCGATCTGCCAGGTGGTGCCGTTGTGGGCGAGTCCGAG
>NZ_JBHYYB010000100.1:0-4835 GCF_042752535.1 Kitasatospora sp. NPDC059327
GCCGAGGCCAGCGCCCAGGCCAGCGGCTCGGCCGGCCAGGCCAGTACCCAGGCCGCTCGGGCCCGGGCCTCCGCGGACGCCGCCCGCAGCGCCGCCAACGCGGCCACCGCCGCCGCCGGTCGCGCCGAGAGCCTGGCCGCCGCCGCGGCCGCGGCCGCCAGTGAGGCGAACCAGCGGGCCAACAGCGCCGCCGACCACGCCGAGAAGGCCGCGAAGGCGGCCGAGGACGCGGCCAACGCGGCCGGTCAGGCGCAGGACTGGGCCAACCTGGCCACCGCGCACGCGAACGCCGCCATCCAGGCGGCCAAGGACGCGAGCGACGCGGTGACGCAGGCCCAGAACATCGAGAAGCTGGCCCGCGACGCCGAGGCCGCCAAGCTGGAGGCCGACAAGCAGCTGGGCATCGAGGAGGCCGCCGCCCTGACCAGGGTGGAGCAGGCCGACCAGGCCCTGGTGAGCCGGACCCAGACCGAGGTCTCCGCGCAGGACGTGGTGACCAAGGACCTGGTTCAGAAGGCCGCCGCCGCCGGTACCGACACCAAGGCCGCGGCCGGCTTCGGCCGCAAGGCCGCCGTCAACCTGCTGAAGGCCTCCGGCTCCTGGACCCGGGAGGCCGCGCAGAGCGCGCTGTCGGGCACCGACGAGGCCGTGGTGGCCTGGGCGAAGTCCGAGTACCCGCGCAGCCTGCGGCTGGACGACCGTGACAAGATCGTCTATGTCGCCTCGATCGGTGGCAGCAAGGTCTCGGCCGCCGCGCAGAAGACCCTGGAGAGCACCGACACGACCGCGGTGGAGAAGTTCCTCACCGGTGGCGCGCTGGACGTGCAGGCCGAGGACTTCCGGGTCCAGGTCCTCACCCTGATGAACGCGGGCGGCACCGCCGTCAAGCGGGAGGGCAGCGCCGCGCTCAACGACGGCAGCGTCAAGGCGCTGGCCGGCTTCCTGTCCGACCGCTACGCGAAGGCCGTGGCCGAGGACGACCGGGTGGCGGTCCTGACCGCCGTCAACAACGGCGGGCCGAACGTCAAGGCCACCGGTGCGGTCGCGCTGGCCGGGCCGGCCTGGATGCAGCACGACTTCGTGACCACCATCCAGTACAAGGCCGCCCAGCTGGACCAGGACACCGACACCCACGTGGCCTCGGTCCTGACCATGATCGCCAACGCGGCGAAGGACGCGGCCACCGCGACCCAGAACGCGCAGCTGGCCTTCCAGGTCGCGGCCAACGCCCGCAACGCGGCGCAGGAGGCCGGTGACTGGGCGGCGAAGGCCAACGCCTCGGCCAAGGAGGCCGACGGCTACGCCGCCGACGCCCGGGTGAAGGCCGACGCGGCCAACGTCTCGGCCGCGGCCGCCGCCGCGTCGGCGCAGAAGGCCAAGAACGCCGCCGCCGCCGCCCAGGGGGCCAGCCGCGAGGCCAACTACTCGGCGAATCAGGCGAACTCCTCCGCCCAGCAGGCGCTCGGCTCGGCCGCCAGCGCGCAGTCCTCGGCCGCCCAGGCGGCCGCGAGCGCGAGTGCGGCGGGCAAGGACGCGGCCGCCGCGTCCCAGGCCGCCGACCAGGCGCACGCCGCCGCCGCCCAGAAGCGGGAGCAGGAGCAGGCCGCCGCGGCCGCTGCCGCCGCCGCCCAGGCGAAGGCGAACGAGGCCAACAACGTCAACCCGGCCAACACCACGGCGAACGACTCGGTGACCAACCCGGCGCCGAAGCCCGACGCGCCGGGGACTCCTCCGGGTGACGGCAAGGACGGGGCCCGGGGCTTCGCCCAGTTCATGGGCCACGTCAGCACCGTGACCGGCCTCATCGCCGTCGGTGCGGCCTTCGTCCCCGGTGGCCAGGTCGTCGCCGCGGCCGCCGGCCTCATCTCGCTGGGCACCGGTGTGATCAGCGCCGCCGTCTACGGGTGGGCCGACAACTGGAAGGGCCAGAACTTCACCAACGCCTGCGCGGGCGTGGCGCTCTCGCTCATCGGCGGCGGTGTCGGCAAGGCCTTCAAGTACGCCGACAAGGCCTACGAGGTGGCGACCGGCGTCAAGGCGGCGAAGTCGGTCGCGGCGGAGCTGGGCAAGGCCGGGCACGACCTCGTCTCGCCCATCGTCGGCCTGTTCACCTGGTAGTCCGACCGGCGTGACCCGGCCGGCACGATCGGATCGTGCCGGCCGGACCGGACCGGATCCGACCTGATCGGAACCGGTCCGGCCCGCCGCGTAGGCTGCGGGAGAGAACATCCGTGATCGAACGGGACGGTGGGGCGCGCGTCCGCGCGGGCCCCACCGCCGGGGCTGGGGGCCTCTGTGATGCATCCCTTTGGACTTGGTGAGCCGCTGTGGTGGGTCATCGCGGTGCTGGTGACAGTGGTCTTCCTGGTGCTGCTGGTGCCGTCGATGCCCACCCGTGGGCTCCGGATCCAGACCTCGCTGGCGCCGGTCGCGATGGCGGTCTTCTGCGTGCTGGCCTATCTCGGCAAGCACATGGAGCCGGCCGCGGTGCTGGCGATGTACTCGCTGGTGGTGCTGGCGTTCCCGTTGGGCATGCTGGGGCACCGCGAGGAGCTGGCCCGCCGACTGCTGGACCGGGCGCAGAACGGTGAGTCGCCGGAGAACGAGCCGCCCCGCGCGATGTCCCTCCAGCTGGGCGCCGTGCTGACGGTGGCCGGCGCGCTGGCGGTCTGGGTGATCATGTAGTCCGGTTCGCACACGGTTCACCGCCGACGCGACCATTTCTCTCCATGATCAAATGAATCGTGCACGAAGTGGTGAATGCGGTCCGGCCGTTCGGGAGAAACGGATCTTCCGAAGATCAGTCCGCTCGTGATAGCAATGTTTCCGGTCGGAGTGCGCGGGGGGTCGAAAGCATCGCCCGACCTGGGTTTCTGCGCACGCCGTCCCCGTATTCGCAGGGCATTGCAGTCATTGACGGCACATAGGGGGCCACCATCATGCGTTCCATCTCCAAGCTGTTCACCGTCGGTGCGGTCGCGGGCGCGGTCGCGCTGTCCGGCATCGTCGTCGCGGGCGCCGCCACCGCCACCGCCGCTCCGGCCGGTTCGGCCGTCACGGCCGCCGGCGACACCCCGCCGCCGCCGGCCGTCGAGGACTTCGCCTACCCGGGCGCCGACCAGATCTTCAAGGACCGCGGCATCAAGCTCACCCGCGGCGACGGTCACATCGTCCTGGTGGCCTGCGGGACCCCGGGCCTGATGGAGGTCAACGCCCGCGGCATGCAGGACATCGACAAGGTCGGCGGTGGCCGCTTCTGTTTCAAGACCACCGGCACCACCGGCTCCCTCAGCCTCGAACTGCCCTCGGTCTACGGCGTCAGCACCAACGACTACGCCGCCCACCTGACCATGGCGGCCGGGACCGAGAGCAAGACCTACGACCTGCCGAAGAACGCCTGGACCGGCGTCGGTGAGATCGGCGACCCGCAGCACCGCCCGTTCACCCTGCTGGAGATCACCACCACCAAGTGACGGCTCCGCCGATACGTCCAGCTCTGCTGACAGGGAGAGACATCGTGCTTCGCACACGTCCGCGTGCCACGTGGATGACCGGCCTGCTGGCCTCCGCGGCCGTGGTCGGCGGCCTCTTGACCGGCGGAACGGCCAACGCCGTCGTCGGCGACACCGTGCCGAACGGCAACCACGCCTTCACCACCAAGCTCGACATCGGCGAGGGCAAGCGCGCCTGCACCGGCGCGCTGGTGGACCCGTACTGGGTGCTCACCGCGAGCAGCTGCTTCGCCGACGACCCGGCGAACCCGCTGGCCCTCGCGGCCGGCGCGCCCAAGCTGAAGACCGTCGCCACGGTCGGGCGCACCGACCTGACCGGCACGGCCGGTCACGTCACCGAGGTCACCGAGCTGGTGCCGCGGGCCGACCGTGACCTGGTGCTGGCCCGACTGGCCAAGCCCGCCCAGGGCATCGCGACCGTCGGGCTCGGCGGCGCTCCGGTGGCCGGTGAGACCCTGACCGCCACCGGTTACGGTCGCACCAAGGACGAGTGGGCCCCGCTCGCCCTGCACAACTCCGCGTTCACCGTCCAGTCGTCGACCGCCACCACGGTCGCGCTGGCCGGCAAGACGGCCGGCAAGGACGCGATCTGCAAGGGTGACGCCGGTGGCCCGGCGCTGCGTCAGGTCGGTGGCGGGGTCGAGCTGGCCGCCGTTCACAGCACCTCCTGGCAGGGCGGCTGCTTCGGCAGCACCGAGACCCGCACCGGCGCGGTGGAGACCCGGGTCGACGACCTGGCCGGCTGGCTGCTGAGCACCCGGCTGCACACCGCCTCGGTGAAGAACACCTTCAGCAACCTCTGCGCCTACGTGTCCTGGCGGACCCCGGAGTGGGGCGCGCCGATCACCCAGGTCGACTGCGACCGCCAGTACGTCGACCAGGTCTGGGACTTCCAGCAGGTCGCGGGCGGTGGCTACCAGATCCGCAACGTCAACTCCGGCAAGTGCATGCTGGCTTCGTGGCGGACTCCGGACAACGGTGGCCCGGTGGTCCAGGCCGACTGCGACCCGCAGTACGTCGACCAGGTCTGGAAGCTGGAGAAGGTCGCCACCGGCTACCAGATCCGCAACGGCTACAGCAACCGCTGCCTGGTCGCGTGGTCGGGCGACTCCGCGCCGGGCTCGAAGCTGACCCAGTTCGACTGCGTCCCGCAGTACGCGGACCAGGTGTGGGCACTCTGACGGGCCGACGGCCCGGCGGTGCCGGGGCGTGACCGCCCGCGGGCGTGATCGTCCGGGAGTGTGACGAGCAGTGCGCCGGGAGCGGGGGGGGGGGGGGGTGGGGGGCGCGCCCCCCCCCCCCGCGGGTGGAGCCACAAGGCCC
>NZ_JBHYYB010000100.1:4845-33895 GCF_042752535.1 Kitasatospora sp. NPDC059327
CGCCCCGGGGGGGGGGGGCGCGCCGCCGCCCGGGGGTTATCCCGCGGGTGTTCCCCCCCGCCGCCCCGGGGGGGCGGGCGGCCCAATCTCCCCCCCCCCCCCCCCGCTCCTCGTCGTTTCCGCCTACTGCCCTGCGAGGAAGGTCAGTTGATGTAGACGTGCGGGCTGCCGGCCACCGAGCCGTCGAGCACCGGTCCGTAGGTGGCGGTGAAGTAGCCGGTGGCGAAGCAGGTGCTCGGGCCGGAGACCTTGGCGAACGCCTGGGAGGCGAAGCCGATGGTCTGACCGGTGTTGCTGGTGGTGCCGGCGATGCTGCCCGGCGCGCGGTACACGCAGGTGGTGGTCCCCAGGATGGTGTTCAGCACCACCGTGGTCTGCAGCGGACCGGCCGCCGTCGGGCTGAGCGTCACCGGGTTGCCGGCCGCGTCGCTGACCGAGTTGGTGTACGGCAGGTTGTTGACGGTGATGCTCTTGACGCCGGTGACACCGATGACGTTCGCGGTGCAGGAGCCGAAGATGTGGCTGTTGAGGCTCTCGGTGGCCACGCCCGGGGCCGCCGGGTTGCCGGTCACCGTGGCGGAGAAGGACGAGGTGGCACACTTGATGCCGCTCGTGCCCGTGGCACTGGAGTAGAAGGTGGCGTAGCTGCCGGAGACCAGGTCGGCGGTGAGGACGTCGCCGACGGCGACGGCGGGGCCGCCGACGGAGGTGTGGGTCAGGACGGTGGAGCCGGCGGCCTGGGCCGGGCCGGTGCCGGCGGTGGCCAGGGCGACGGCGGCCAGGGCCGCGGCGCCGAGGGTGTGGCGGATGCGCATGGGGGTGCCTCTCTCCGTACGGGATCGGGTGGGGGAGCCCGCGGGTTCGCGCGGAGGTACGCGCGGCGGGGTGGCCGCGGTGCACGCGGCGGTGTGGTGCGGGGGTGGGGACACGCGTCCGGTGCCGTGGGCGGGCCCGGCGCCACGGGCCCGTCCGTACGGCGAGGAGGTGCGGGAGGTGCGGGAGGTGCACGACCTGCGCGGGCGCAGGTGGCGCGGTGCTGCGGGGAACGCGGCGGTGTGGTGCGGGCAGTGCGATGAGGTGCGGTGGGGTGCACGTCGACGGCTGCCACCGCCGGGCATGCGTTCGCCATACTGAACAGTCGGAACGCGTGGGGGTCTCCGGCGGCTCAGTGCCGTCCGATTGGAAACCTGCGAGTGTTGTAAACCAGCCCTTGCGTCAATGTCAATACTGAGCACAGGAGTTGGCGATGGACCTGGATGCCGTCCACGGTGCCGAGGCGCTGCTGTTGCCCGGGGCGCGAGCGGGTCGCGACCCGGCGCGGTCGATCAAGCGCGGTCCCAGTCGGCTGCCCCCCGGCGTGGTCGCCGCCACCCAGCGGGAACGCCTGCTCGACGGGCTGGTCCACACCGTGGCGGAGCACGGCTACCAGCGGGCCACGGTGAGCGACATCTGCCGCGCGGCCGGGGTGACCAGGCCGGTGTTCTATGAGCTGTTCAGCGGTAAGGAGGACGCCTTCCTGGCCACCCACCGGCACGGCACCGGCGTGGTGGTCCGGCGGATGGCGGCCGCCTTCGCGGCGGCTCCGGACTGGTGCGCCGGCATTCACGACGCCCTGCGCGCGATGCTCGACCTGCTGGCCCGCGTCCCGGCCTTCGCCACCATGGCGGTGATCGAGATCGAGTCGGTCGGCCCGGCCGGACGCCGTGAGCGCGAGCAACTCCTCACCCGGTTCCGGGCGTTCTTCGCCGAGGTGCCCCAACTGCCCTGCTCGGTGGCGGTGGAGCCGATGGTGGACGCCGTGGTCGGCGGCGTCTACAGCACCCTCTACCGCTGTGTCGACGCCGGCCGGACCAGCGAACTCCCTGATCGATTGGGGATGTTGAGCCTGTTCTGCCTGGCGCCCTTCCTCGGTCCGGAGGAGGCCGCCCGCCGGCTGGCGGCGGTGGCCGACCTCGCTCCGGGCCCGGCGCCGACGGCCGTGAGAGCGGACGATGATCCTTCGTGCACCCGTATTGACCCGTCGTCTACTGAGCAGTAGCTTCCCAGTAATCCACCCCGCGGTCCGACCGGCCCGCCCCGCTGCCGAGGGGCGGCCCACCCGGCCGGGCCGCGGAACGCTGTCCGCGCCAGGGCAACGTGCCAGTGCCTGCCCGTCCCACCACCCGAGGGAGCACACATGGCCACGTCCGAGGACGCCGCCCCCACACCCGAGAGCACCGACGCGCCCGCCGAGTCGAGAGGACGGGTCCGGCTGCGGCGCACCGCCCTGATGGCCGTACCGGCCGCCGTCGTCGGCGCCGTCCTGATGACCCTCACGGCGCAGGGCGTCCTCGCCGCCCAGTTCGCCATCTCCGGCATGCCGTTCACCGTCACCGCCGACAGCCTGGAGGGCGTCGGGTTCGAGCAGTTCGGCAGCCTGGACCACATGATCGAGGGCAGTCCGAACGAAGGGGACACCGGCGGGCAGGTCCTGGTCATCGTCTCGGCGATCAAGCAGGCCGAACTCACCAAGCTCTGCCAGAGCGTCGATCTCGGCGGCATCAACCTGCTGATCAAGGCCGGTGATGCCGGCACGCCCGTCACCGCCACCGACCTCACCACCGACTCGGACCTGGTCTCCGGCGACGCGTCGTTCAAGAACATCGAGATCGGCGGGGACGCCAGTACCTACACCAAGGCCGGCGTCCAGGGCCTGCCGGGCGTGTTCGGGCAGCAGGCGGACACCGTCACCATCCGCAATCTGCGGCAGCACAACTACGCCACCACCGCTGCGGCGTTCAAGCTGCCGCACCTGCGGCTGAGCTTCAGCTCGGAGGGCTGCTGACGGTGGCCGATCCCGTACCCGGCGGCGCCGGCCCCTCGGCGGCCGATCCCGTCGCCACCGCGGAGCCCGCCACGGGCGGCCGTCCCGGTGGAGCCGGCACCGATGGTTCTCCCGCCGGTCCCGCGAGCGCGGCGGCCGCCGACCCGGGCGGTCCCGCCGACCCAGTCGCGCCGGCCCGGGCCACCGGGCGATGGCGCGGTTGGCGGGACCGGCGGCCGTTCTGGGGCGGCCTGCTGGTCCTGCTGGGCGGCGCCGAGATCCTCTTCACCCTGAAGGCGCCGCTGCCGGTCATCCTGCACATCGGCATGCAGGGACTGGCCGGCTACCTGGTACCGGTCGTGATGGTGATCTGCGGCGCGCTGATCCTGTTCAACCCGGCGCAGCGGCTGTTCTACTCCGTGCTCGGGGTGCTCGCCTCGCTGGCCAGCTGGCTCACCTCCAACCTCGGGGGCTTCCTGATCGGCATGATGCTCGGAGCGGTGGGCGCCTGCCTGAGCTTCGGGTGGCTGCCGGACCAGCCGCCGCGCCGGCGCCGGGCCCGCCGGGCGGCGGCGCGGGGTACGGCGCCCGGGGGTCCGGTGTCCGGAGGCAAGGCGCCGGGAGGCGAGGCGGCCGGTCCGGCCGGCGCCTGAGCGGAGCACCCGCGAGGCCCCGACCGGGCCGGGTGCCCGGCCGGGGCCGTGGGACGCGCCGGCCGTGGCACGGTCCCGCCCGTGGTGAAGGGAGAGCACCACTGGCGGGGCGCCGTCCCCGGGTACGTCCGCCGGGCACGCTTCCGGCCGGGCGGACGTACCCGGCCGGGAGCGTGCCCGGAAGCCCCGCTCAGATCGTCGAGGCGTCGATCACGAAGCGGTACCGCACGTCGCTGGCCAGCACCCGCGCGTACGCCTCGTTGATCTGGTCGGCGCGGATCAGCTCGATCTCGGCGGTGACCTGGTGCTCGGCGCAGAAGTCGAGCATCTCCTGGGTCTCCGGGAGCCCCCCGATCATCGAACCGGACAGCGACTTGCCGCCGGTCAGCAGTGCCTGCGCGAGAATCGTGACCGGCTTCTCCGGCGCCCCGACCTGGACCAGCGTGCCCCCCGCCCTCAGCAGCCCGAGGTAGGCGCTCAGGTCGAGGTCGGCGGAGACGGTGTTGACGATCAGGTCGAAGGTGCCGGCCAGTTCGGTGAAGACGGCCGGGTCGGAGGTGGCCCGGTAGTCGTCCGCGCCGAGCCGCAGGCCGTCCTCGCGCTTGCGCAGCGACTGGCTGAGCACGGTGACCTCGGCGCCCTTGGCGTGCGCGATCTTCACTCCCATGTGGCCGAGCCCGCCGAGGCCGACGATCGCGACCTTCTTGCCCGGGCCCGCGCCCCAGCGGCTGAGCGGCGAGTAGAGCGTGATGCCGGCGCAGAGCAGCGGTGCCGCGGTGTCCAGCGCCAGCGCCTCCGGGATGCGCAGGGCGTACCCCTCGTCGACCACCAGCTGCGAGGAGTAGCCGCCGTAGGTGGGCTCACCGTCCCGGCCGACGCCGTTGTAGGTGAACACCGGGCCCCCGGCGCCGGTGCAGAACTGCTGCAGCCCGGCCAGGCAGTTGTCGCACTCCCGGCAGGAGTCGACGAAGCAGCCGACCCCGACCCGGTCGCCGACCGTCCAGCGGGTCACGCCCGGGCCGACCTCGGCGACCACGCCGGCGATCTCGTGGCCCGGGACCATCGGGAAGATGCCGTCGCCCCAGTCCTCGCCGACCTGGTGGATGTCCGAGTGGCAGATGCCCGCGAAGCGGACGTCGATCAGGATGTCGTGCGCGCCCAGCGCCCGGCGCGGGACGACGGTCTTCTCCAGCGGAGCCTTCGGGGCCGGGGCCGCGTAGGCGGCGACGGTCCGGGCCGCGGTGGCGGCGGTGTGCGTGGTCGTGCCGTCCGTACCCGTGGTGCTCGCCGTGTTCGTTCCGGCGTTCGTCGTGTTCGTCATGTGCTCCAGCCTGCGGCGGCCCGGCGCGGGCAACCAGACCTGCGCTTGTCGTACGCACGCCCAACGTACGACTGGCAGGCTCACCCTCATACTCGGGAGCATGGACCAGCGCACCGAACTCAGTGAATTCCTCCGGTCGCGCCGTGCCCGGCTGCAGCCCGCGGACGTCGGCCTGCCGGACCACGGCACCCGCCGCCGCGTCCCCGGGCTGCGCCGGGAGGAGCTGGCGCAGCTGGCGGGGGTGAGCACGGCCTACTACGTCCGCCTCGAACAGGGGCACGGCGAGAGCGTCTCCGCCGCCGTCCTGGACTCCATCGCGCGTGCCCTGCGCCTCACCCCGGCCGAGCGCGAGCACCTCCAGCGGATCACCAAGCCCGCCCGCCGCCGGACCGGGCGCGCCACCGCCCGACCGCAGCGGGTCCGCCCCGAACTGCAGCAGCTGCTCGACGTGATGGAGGGCGTTCCGGCCTACGTGCTCGGGCGGCGGCTGGACATCATCGGCTGGAACCGGCTCGGCAACGCGCTGCTCGGGGACTTCGCCGCCCTGGCGCCCGAGCACCGCAACATGGCCTGGCACGCCTTCCTCGACCCGGCGGCGCGCCTGCTCTACGACGACTGGGAGGGCAAGGCCACCGATGTGGTGGGGATCCTGCGGCTGGACGCCGGGCGCGACCCGGACGACCCCCGGCTGGCCTCGCTGATCGGCGAACTCTCCCTCAAGAGCGCCGACTTCCGGCGGCTCTGGGCCGCGCACGACATCCGCGACAAGGGCCACGGGACGAAGCGGCTGCACCACCCGGTGGTCGGCCCGCTGACCCTGCGGTACGAGACGCTGCGCCCGGCCGGGGAGCCCGACCTGGTGCTGGTCACCTACCACGCCGAGCCCGGCACGGCCTCGGCCGAGTCGCTGCGACTGCTGGCCAGCTGGGCCGCACCCGAGCCGGCCGGTCCGGTGGGGCCGGCCGGCACCGCGGCCCCGGCCGGGGGCGGGGCCGCGGGCGGCGCGCCGGACGCGCGCCCGCCGGGCCGGGAGTCCTGATCGCGCCCGCCCGAGGAGGCCGGTCGTCCCGGGCGCACCGGGACGATCGGCCCTTCCGCACCCCCCTCGCCGGGCCGTCTACTGGACCTGCGGCCGTCCGGGCCCCGCCCTGCCCGAAAGCGCCGAACAGAGGTGAACGGCCGTCGTCTGTCAGGTATCTGACGGGTGATTAGGCTTTCGGGCATGGAGATCACCAGCACCGCCACCACCGAGTACGACCGGCTGATCGCGCGCCACCACGCGATGCGCCTGCGCCGGCAGCTGCTCGTGCCGGCGTCGTCCGCGCCGGGCGCGGACCGGCCGGCCGGGACCGCCTGGACCGGCGCCGGGGGTTACGGCGGCGCCGAGGGCCACGAAGGCGCCGCCGACCAGCGGCTGATCCTGGACACCCTCGGATCCGTCGCCCCGCTCGCCGAGCTGATCGATCACCTCTACGCCGTGATGTTCCGCCGCCGGCCCTATCTGCGCGCGCTCTTCCCCGCCTCGATGGAGTTCCAGGAGGCCCATCTGGCACGGATGTTCGGTCATCTCATCGAGCACCTCCACCACCCCGACGAGCTCGCCGCCACGCTCGCCCAGCTCGGTCGCGACCACCGCAAGCTGGGAGTCCGCCCGGTTCACTTCGAGGCCTTCGAGGAGGCCGTCCGCGAGGCGCTCCGGCACCGCGCCGGCGCCCGGTGGAGCGAGGACCTGGAGGCCGCCTGGGTGCGGATGCTGCGCTTCGCCGTGGCGGCGATGAGCGCGGGCGCCGAGTCCGCGCTCGCCGAACCCCCGTACTGGCACGCCGTGGTGGTCGGCCACGAGCGCCGCCGCCCCGACCTCGCGGTGCTGCGGGTGCGCACCGGCGAGCCCTACCCCTACCGGCCCGGCCAGTACGGCACCGTCGAGCACCCGGGGCTTGCGCACACCTGGCGGCAGTACTCGATGGGCTGCGCCCCGCGCGCGGACAACGAGGTGGAGTTCCATGTCCGCCGCACCGGCCCCGGGGGCGTCAGCGAGGCGCTCGTCGAGCGCACCGCGGTCGGCGACCGGTTGCGGCTCGGCCCGCCGCGCGGCTCGCTGATGCCCGAGGACGGCGCGCGTGACCTGCTGCTGGTGGCCGGCGGCACCGGGCTCGCCCCGATGAAGGCGATCGTCGAGGAGCTGGCCGGGCACCGCCCGCGCGGTCGCACCGTCCACCTCTTCGTCGGCGCCCGGGCCGCGGCCGACCTCTACGACTGGCCCGCGCTGTCCGAACTGGGCAGCCGCAAGCCCTGGTTGGAGCTGATCCCGGTCGCCGACGGCGCCGCCGGGGCGGGTGCCGGCCGCCGGCTCGCCGACGCGGTCGGCCGCCATCGGGACTGGTCCGACCACCTCGCCTGCGTCAGCGGCCCGCCCGGCATGGTGGACGAGGTCCGCGCCCGTCTGGTCGCCGCCGGCCTGCCGCCCGCCCGGGTCCGTCACGACCCGCCGCTGGGGCGGGTCTGAGGGCCGGGCCCGCTCAGCGGAAGCAGTACGAGTCCGAGGAGGCGTCACCGCCCGCCAGATGGGTCTGGTGCACCCGCAGGCCGCCGAAGTCCGCGCCGTGCGGGTAGAACCGCGGGTCGACGGTGAGCCCGCCCGCCTCGGTGTCGGCGTCCAGCTTGATGATCCAGGGCTCGATGCCGTCCGGGTAGAACTGGTCGTCCCAGGCGCCGTACAGCGAGTTGGTGAGGTAGAGCCGCCGCCCGTCCCGGCTGATCTCGACCATCTGCGGCGCGCCGCTGAGCGGGCGGTCGGGTTCGGCCGGGTGCGGCGTCCGCGCGGCGACCCCGCCGAGCCGCACCGAGCCCGTCGGACGCGGGTGGAACGGGTCCGACACGTCGAACTGGAACAACTCGCCGGTGCCCCAGGCGGAGACGTACAGCCAGCGGTCGTCCACCGACAGGTTGATGTCCGTCACCAGCGGCGGCACCGCGCCGAACGGCTGCAGCGCCGGCGGCAGGTCCTCGGGCTTCGCCGGTTCGGCGGGGATCTCGATCACCTTGCGCGCGGTGAAGGCCGCGCCGTCGCGGTACCAGAGCCAGACCGAGGAGGAGAGGTCCTCGACGTTGGCCACCACGCCGACGAAGCCCCACTCCGCCTGGGGGTCGTGGGCGGGTCGCAGCTCCAGCACCATCTGGTACTGGTCGCCCAGGTCGATCCGCTGCAGGTGCCGGCCGGTGTCCAGCTCCCAGAAGTGGAGCGCGTGGCCGTACTTGCGGCCCAGCAGCAGCTCCGGCACCACGCCGTCCTCGACCATCCACGGCGTGCCCCACTCGCTGGTGATCCCCACGTTGGTCCCCAGGTGCCACCACACGTCGTAGGCGAGGTGCTGCGGTCCGCGCTCGGTCTCCCAGGCCCGCAGGACGTCGAAGGTGGTGTGGTCGAGCAGGGCCACCCCGCCCGGCCCGTCCGCGCCGTCCCCGCCGCCGAGGCAGGAGAGGAAGACGCCGTCCGGACCGCAGTGCAGGGTGTGCGGGCGCGAGTACCCGGCTCTGGCCGCCAGCTCCTCGGCGGGGACGGTCTTCACCAGGCGCGGCCGGACCGGATCCGGCCGGGTGTCCATCACGTGCAGCCGGGACGAGCGGAGCCCGGGCAGCAGCAGGTAGCGCCGCTCCGGGTTCTCGTGGCAGGCGTGCGCGAGCGCGCTGGAGCAGGCGTTCCAGCCGAAGTGGTGCAGCTCGTCGCCGAGCCCGGGCAGCTCGGCGAAGTTCAGCACCCGGCCGTAGCTCGGCGAGGCCGGATCGGTGTCGACGGTGATCAGCGCGTCCGGCCGCCGCGCCGACCGGTCGAATCCGGCGACGTAGGCCAACTTCTCCGGTGGCGCCGCGATCGCCTCCGCGGGCGTGCGGTAGAGGGACGGATCGCTGTGACCGGGCTGCGAATGGTCTCCGTGCGGCATACTCGCTCCTCAACTCGCCTCTTGGGCAAGGGAAGTGACTTTGGTCCGGGTAGCGTTCCACAGGATCGCGGGCGCACAGCAGGCGCACGGGGAGCGGAGCGGTCCGGCCCGCCCGCCGCCCGGGCCCGCCGTCGCCGGGCCGGGTGGGCCGATGCCGCCGGGCACGGCGCGCCGCCGTCCGCCGGGCACGGCGCGCCGCCGTCCGCCGCGGCCTGCCGAGCACGCCGGAGCTACCGGCCGGTATCGTCGGTGCTCCGGAACGGCGGTCCCTGCCACGGCAGGCGGAGCGGAAGATGGGTACGGCGGACATGGAGTTCCGAGAAGACATCCTGGGTGCCCCCTACGAGGCGGTCGAGCTGCCGCTCGCCCCCGACGAGGAGGGCGCCGTCAGTGCCACCCTGGTCCGCCGGCTCGTCCCGGGCAGCCGGCGCGCGGTGCTCTACGTCCACGGGTACGTGGACTACTTCTTCCAGACCCACCTCGCCGACCACTTCGTCGAGCTCGGCTACTCCTTCTACGCGCTCGACCTGCGCAAGTACGGCCGCTCGCTGCGCCCGCACCAGTCGCCGAACTTCGTCCGCGACCTCGCCGCCTACGACGAGGAACTGGACGCCGCGGTGCGGGTCGTCCGGGAGCTCGACGGGCACCGGGAGCTGCTGGTCAACGGCCACTCCACCGGCGGCCTGGTCACCGCGCTGTGGGCCGGGCGCCGGGCCGGGCGGGGCGTGGTCGACGGGCTCTTCCTCAACAGCCCGTTCCTCTCGATGCCCGCCGCCCCGGCGGTCCGCACCCTCGGCGGCCCCGCCGTGGAGGCCCTCGGCCGCCTCGCCGCCACCCGCAAGCTGCCCTCCACGCTCAACCCGCACTACGTGCACAGCCTGCACCGCGACCACCGCGGCGAGTGGGACTTCGACCTCCGCCTCAAGCCCGCCGAGGGCTTCCCGCTGTACGCCGGCTGGCTGGCCGCCATCCACCGCGGCCAGCGCCGCCTCCGGCGCGGGCTCGGCATCGACGTCCCCGTGCTGCTGATGGCCTCCACCGCCTCGATCGCCACCACCACCTGGCAGGCCAAGCTGCACCACGCCGACGCCGTGCTGCGCGCCGACGACATCGCCGCCGAGGGCCCGAGGCTGGGCCGGCACGTCACGATCGTCCGGATCGAGGGCGGGATGCACGACCTCGTCCTGTCCGGCGAGGCGGCCCGCACCCAGCTCTTCACCGAACTCGACCGCTGGCTCGGCGCCTACCTGCCGCAGTCCCCCCTGCCGGAGCCCTCCCTGCCGGAGTCCTCGTGAACCCGCCCGGCCCGCACGAGGAGGAGCCGCGCCCGGTCGGCCGCCGCACCGACCTCGGGTACGCCAAGCTGATGCCCGACATCGACCACGACGGCGGCTGGCTGCTCACCCTCGACGACACCCCGCAGTCCTACGTCGACCTGGGCGACCCGACCCACCTGGAGTTCGAGTACACCCGGCGGATCGGCCACCTCGTCGACGCCCTCGCCCCCGCCGGGGAGCCGCTCGACGCGCTCCACCTCGGCGGCGGCGCCCTCACCCTGCCCCGCTACCTCGCCGCCACCCGCCCCGGCTCGCGCCAGCGGGTGGCCGAGGTCGACGGCCCGCTGCTCGCCCTGGTCGAGGAGCACCTGCCCTGGCAGGGGCCGGGAGCGGACATCACGGCGACGGTCGGCGACGCGCGGGAGGCCCTGGCGGTGGTCGCGCCCGGCTCGCTGGACCTCGTCGTCGCCGACGTCTTCCACGGTTCGCGCACCCCGGCGCACCTCACCTCGGTGGAGTTCCTCCGACTGGCGGCCGCCGCGCTGCGCCCCGGCGGGTGCTACGCCGCCAACCTCGCGGACGGTCCGCCGTTGGCCTTCGCCCGCGCCCAGGCGGCGACGGTCCGCGCCGTCTTCCCGGAGGTCTGCCTGATCGCCGAGGCCCCGGTGCTGCGGGGCCGGCGCTACGGCAACATCCTGCTGGTCGGCTCCGCGAGCCCGCTCCCGGTGGCCGACCTCTCCCGCCGGCTCGCCGCGGACGTCTTCCCCGCCCGGCTCACCGAGGGCGCCGACCTGGCCGCGTTCACCGCCCGCACGGCGGTGGTGACGGACGCCGCGGCGACGGACTCCCCGCCGCCCCCGGACGGCGCGTTCAGCGTCGGCTGAGCGGGCCGCCGCCCCGGCCCGGTGCCAGACTGTCGGGAGCACCGCCGACCCCGGTCCGCGAGCGCACCGCCCCCGTCGCATTCGCCCCCGCCGCATCCCCCCGCCGTTCCCGAGGAGACCCAGGTGGCCCCTGACGAACCGTCGGTACCGCTGCCGGCCGAGCTCGCCGCCGTGCCCGAGACCGCGCTCTGGACGCTCTACCAGCGCGCCGTCGAGGCCCGCCGGCCGGACGGGGTGCTGCGCGATCCCAAGGCCGTCGAGCTGGTCGACCGGATCGACTACCCGTTCGCCGACCGGTTCGGGACCAGCGGCACCCAGGCCCAGCTGCAGGCCCTGCGGGTGGCCTGCTTCGACCGCGAGGTGGCGGACTTCCTGGCCCGCGAGCCGCGCGGCACCGTGGTCTGCCTGGGGGAGGGGCTGGAGACGCAGTACTGGCGGGTCGACAACGGGCGGGCCCGCTGGCTCACCGTGGACCTTCCCGAGTCTGTGGCGCTGCGCGAGCGGCTGCTGCCGCCCGGGCCGCGCCAGCGCTACCTGGCCGCCGACGCCACCGACCTGGCCTGGGCGGACGCGGTGGACCGCGACCAGGGGGTGCTGGTCACCGCGCAGGGCCTGCTGATGTACCTGCGGCCGGCGCGGGTCCGGGCCCTGATCGCGGGTTGCGCGGAGCGGTTCCCGGGCGGCTCGCTGGTGCTGGACGCCGTACCACGCTGGTTCGGCCGGCTCACCCTGACCGGCAGGATGCGCTCCCACACGTACGAGCCGCCGCCGATGCCGTGGGCGATGGACGCGCGCGAACGGGGCAAGCTCCGCACCGCCGGCCCGGCGGTGGCCGGGGTGCGGGACGTCCGGCCGGCCGGCGGGCGCGGCGCGCTCGGCGCCCTGCTGCCGCTGGCGCTGACCGTCCCGCCGCTGGCCACCCACCGCCCGTCGGTCACCGTCGTCGACTTCGCCGATCAGCCCGAGCGGCCTGCGCGTCCCGATCGGCCCGCGCGGTCGTAGCGGCCGCGCCGCGCGGTGTCGCTCCCGGGCGGGGCGGGCGCCGCGGGGCTAGGCTGGCGCCGTGGTTCGCCCCGACGAGCGCGCCGAAGGCGCCGGACCCTTCACGACCCGGCTCACCTGGCGGCCCGCCGAGGGCGGCTCGGCCGTCTGGGAGTCGCGGCTGGCCCGCAAGCGCGGGGCGCTCAGGGTCCGTCCCGAGGGCGGGGCGCCGGCCGCGCCGCGCCGGGCGGACGAGGCGACGCTGCACCGCCTGCGCACCCTCAACACCCTCGCCGCCGTCGCGTTCACGATCGGCGGGGCCCTGTTCGCGCTGGGCGCCGGGATTGCCCAGGCCGGGGCGGCCGGACCGGCCGCGATCGCCTCGGTCTACTTCGTGGGGGGCCTCTTCTTCAACACCGGCGGCTACACCTCGCTGCTCCAGGCGATCAACGCGCCCCGTCGCTCCGGGGCGACCGACTCGCTGGTCGCGGGCGGGTGGCGGTGGTGGAGTTACGAGCCCGCGCGGATCGACTGGCTGAGCACCTTCGTCCTGTTCGCCGGGACGCTGGTGTTCGGGGTCAACCTGCTGGACTCCTTCCTCCAGGGGCTGTCGGCCCAGCAGGCGAACCGGCTGATCTGGGCCCCCGACCTCGTCGGGTGCGTGCTGTTCCTGGTCTCGGGGCATCTCGCGCTGGTCGAGGTCTGCCACGGCCGCCCGTGCCGGCGCTCGCGAAGCCTCGGCTGGTGGATCGTCGCGGTCAACCAGTTCGGGTCCGGGCTGTTCCTGGTCTCGGCGCTGGCCGCGTTCACCCGTCCGGGGCCCGACAGTCTGGTCAGCGTCGGCATCGCCAACTGGGGAACCCTCGTGGGCGCGCTGTGCTTCTCGGCCGGGGGCGTCCTGCAGTACTTCGAGCGACCGTAGGGGCCGGGCGCCTGCCGCGGGTCCGTCCGGGCCGGGCGAACCTCGGACCTGGGCGGGGATCCGGCCCGTCCCGGGCACGGCCGGGGCGGGCGGACCGGGTCCCGGGGGAACCGCGGCGGGGCGTCGTACGTCGTTATCGGGGGTGATCGGCCGGGGGGACAGGCCGCCCGGCACGTTAGGCTGCCCTCTCGGGGAGCGGCCTGGTGCCGCCATCGATCGACGCCGAGACCACCGGACCGGGCACCGCCCGTCCGCGACCGGATCTCGTTCTGCCACGGAGGTACGGCCTTGCACATCGACGCCTGGATCGAGAGCGTCCCACCGGGCGCGGTGTACGCCCTGGTCGCGCTGATCATCGGGCTGGAGTCGCTGGGCATCCCGCTGCCCGGCGAGATCGCGCTGGTGTCGGCGGCGCTGCTGTCCGCCCGTGGCGTGGTCAGCCCCGTCTGGGTCGCGGTCTGCGCGATCCTCGGAGCGATCATCGGCGACTCGATCGGCTACTCGATCGGGCGCAGGGGCGGCAAGCCGCTGTTCGAGAAGCTCGGGCGGAAGTTCCCCAGGCACTTCGGGCCGGACCACCTGGCCAGCGCCGAGCGCTCGTTCCAGAAGTGGGGCATGTGGGCGGTCTTCTTCGGCCGTTTCATCGCGCTGCTGCGGATCTTCGCCGGTCCGCTGGCGGGCGCGCTGAAGATGCCGTACTGGAAGTTCCTGATCGCCAACGTGCTGGGCGGCGTGGTCTGGGCCGGCGGCACCACGCTGCTGGTGTACCAGGTCGGCAAGGTCGCCGAGCAGTGGCTGTCGCGGTTCTCCTGGGTGGGCCTGCTGCTGGCCGCGGCCGGCGGTGCGCTCTCGGCCTGGCTGATGAAGCGCCGGGCGAGCAAGGCCGCCAAGGCCCGCGAGGCCGAGGAGGCGGCGGCCGCCGCCACCGAGCCCGCGACGGCGGCCCCCGTGGCGGACTGATCTGCCCCGGAGCGTTCCAGCAGAGCCGTCATCCCGCCGGGGTAGCATCGGGCTACCCCGGCGGTGGCATGTAAAGCAGCAGGTGGAGGGCGTTGTGGCGAAGCAGACGTGGGACGCGGTGGACGCGTACTTCTCCGAGCGCCTGGTCGGTCACGACCCGGCGCTGGAGGCCGCGGCGGCCGCCGCCGAGGCGGCCGGGCTGCCGCCCATCGCGGTCGCGCCCAACCAGGGCAAGCTGCTACACCTGCTGGCCCTCACCCTGGGCGCGCGGCGCGTCCTGGAGGTGGGCACGCTCGGCGGTTACAGCGCGATCTGGCTGGCCCGGGCGCTGCCCGCCGACGGAACCCTGATCACCCTGGAGATCGACCCGGCGCGTGCCGCGGTCGCCCGGGCGAACCTCGCCCGGGCGGGCCTGGAGAAGGTCGCCGAGGTCCGGCTCGGCCCCGCCGCCGACGCGCTGGCCGCGCTGGTGGCGGGCGGCGCCGAGCCGTTCGACCTGGTCTTCATCGACGCGGACAAGCCGAGCAACCCCGAGTACTTCGCCCGCGCGCTGGAGCTCACCGCGCCGGGTTCGCTGATCGTGGTCGACAACGTGGTGCGCGGCGGCGCGGTCGCCGACCCGGACAGCACCGACCCGGCGGTGGTCGCCACCCGCCGGCTGCACGACCTGATCGCCGCCGAGCCACGGGTGTCCGCGACCTCCGTGCAGACGGTCGGCAGCAAGGGCTACGACGGTTTCACCCTGGCCCGCGTGCAGCGCTGAGCGGCGCCGAACAGAGCGCCGCCGGGTGCGGCACGGAGTCGTGCCGTACCCGGCGGAACCCGCCGGGCGGGCAGCTACGAGCAAGGAAGAAGAGAGAGCATGCGGATCGGACTGCTGGGCACCGGCCCCTGGGCGGAGCGGGTGCACGCGCCCGTACTGGCGGAGCACCCCGACTTCGAGTTCGCGGGCGTCTGGGGCCGCCGGCCCGAGGCGGCCGCCGCGCTCGGCGCGGCGCACGGGGTGCCCGGCCATCAGGACCTCGACCGGTTGCTGGCCGAGGTGGACGCCGTCTCCATCGCGCTGCCGCCGACCGTCCAGGCGGACCTCGCGGTCCGGGCCGCCGAGGCCGGCTGCCACCTGCTGCTGGACAAGCCGGTCGCGCTGACCGTCCCCGACGCACGGCGCGTCCTCCAGGCCACCCGGGCCCACGACGTCGCCTCGGTGGTGTTCTTCACCGTGCGCTTCGGCGGTGACCAGATGCCGTGGATCGAGAAGCAGGCCGCCACCGGCGGCTGGTTCACCGGCCGTTCCGACTGGCTGGGCTCGGTCTTCGCCGCCGAGAGCACCAGCCCGTACGCGGCCTCGCCCTGGCGGCAGGAGAAGGGCGCGCTCTGGGACGTCGGCCCGCACGCGCTCTCGGTGCTGCTCCCGGTGCTCGGCGACGCCGTCCAGGTGACCGCGGTGGCGGGCCCCCGGGACACCGTCCACCTCGTCCTGCGGCACGCCGGCGGCGCGTCCAGCACCCTCGCGCTCAGCCTGACCACGCCGCTCGCGGGCGGCGGCACCGGTATGGAGTTGCGCGGCGAGTCGGGCGTGGTCCACCTCCCCGAGCGCGGCGAGGGGCCGCTCGCCGCACTGCACCGCGCCCTGGACGCCCTGCGCGACTCCGCGCGCACCGGTGAGCCGCACCCCTGCGGCGCGGCGTTCGGCCTGCGCGTGGTCGAGATCCTGGCCGCCGCCGAGCGTTCGCTGGCCGGGGGCGGCCCGGTCGAGCTCTGACGCGGTGCCCCCGCCGCGGGGCGGCGGCCGGACGCCCCGGCCGCCGCCCTACGGCGTCGTCGTGCCCGGCCGGCGGTCGGCCGGGCGGGCCGGCGGGACGGGCGGGGCGGGGAAGTCGCGCGGGCCGGTCCACAGGGCCGGGACGGCGTCGCTGCGGCGGGCCAACTCGTAGGCCAGCGACTCGTAGTTGACCCGCCAGCCGTGGAAGTGCGGCCAGGCGTCGGCGGCTGAGCGCTCCCGGGGGAAGCCGGCGGCGGTGATCATCGCCACGGCCGCGTCGAACTCCGTGTAGCTGAGCCGGATCGGGCTCTCGGGGGCCGGGTCCGGGTCGAAGTCGACGCGCAACGAGCGGCCGATGTCGCGCAGCGCGGTGAACCCGGCGCGCAGGACGAGCCGGGCCTCGGGCGGGGCCGAGTGCGGGTTGACCGCCAGGTGGATGGCGGCGGCGTCCAGGACGGCGACCAGGCCCACCACCCAGCTGCGGTTCGGCTGCGGGGAGCGGAAGGAGAGCAGCACGGGGTAGTTGGAGTGGCTCTCGCCGATGTCCGCGGCGAGCCGCTCCCAGTCGCGGTAGAGCTCGGGGAGCGCGGTCTCGGTGTCCACCAGGGACTGCCGGGCCAGCAGCTCCGGGCCCCAAGCCGGTTCCCCGGCCCGCGACTTCAGGAGCGTCACCTCCACCTCGCGGCGGTTGTAGGCCCCGTACAGGGTGGGCAGGTAGGCGATCTGCAGGGCGATCACCAGCGGGCCGCTGGCGGCGGCCATGAAGTCGATGACCGACAGGTGGAGCCGGTCCCCGCTGGCGAAGCCGAGGGTGAACAGGCTGGAGCCGGCCTCCCGGAAGGAGACCGTCCAGTCCAGCCGTGAGGTGCCGTGCAGCAGCAGCGTGTACGCGAGCAGCATGCTGCCGAGCCACACCCCGAGCATGCCGACCAGGATCAGCGGCGCCAGCCAGGTCTGCGCGCGGTCCTGCGCGCGGTAGGTGCCGAACGGCAGGGCCGACCACCGCAGGAGCGTCCGTAGCGCCCGCCAGAGGCGGTGGACCAGCGACGAGTACAGGCCGCGCGGGACGACCAGGGTGCGCAGGACGCTCGCGACGGTCAGGAGCAGGATCAGCGCGCCCGCCAGGGTGTGGATCAACCTCATGGCGACATTGTGGCGGTCCGGCGGCATTGACAGCGCGCAGCCCCCGGCTGAATGCTAAGCAAGCGCTTAGTCAGCACCGCCGACCAGGAGAGTGAGCCCATGCCCGACACCCCCGCCGACCCGCCCGGCCCGGACCTCGACCGGCTCCGCGCCCACCTGGACCGCGAGCTGCCCGGTACCGTCCGGGGCGCGCTGCGGGCCGAGCTGATCGAGGGCGGCCGCTCCAACCTGACCTACGCGCTCACCGACGGCACCTCCCGCTGGGTGCTGCGCCGCCCCCCGCTCGGGCACGTCCTGGCCACCGCCCACGACATGAGCCGCGAGTACCGGGTGATGACCGCCCTGCGCGGCACCGGCGTGCCCGTCCCCACGACCCTGCTGCTGGACACCGGCACCGATGTCCTCGGCGCGCCCTGGTACCTGATGGAGTACGTCCCCGGCACCGCGCACCGCGAGGTCGGACCGCTCGCCGCCCTCGGCGAGCGGCGCGTCCACGCCCTCGGCCGGCAGCTCGTCGACACCCTCGCCGAGTTGCACCGGATCGACCCGGCCGCGGTCGGCCTCGCCGACTTCGGCCGCCCCGAGGGCTACCTGGAACGCCAGCTGCGCCGCTGGTCCACCCAGCTCGCCGCCTCCCGCGGCCGCGACCTGCCCGGCGTCGACCGGCTGCACGGGCTGCTCGCCGCCCGGCTGCCGGTCTCCCCGGCGCCCGCGCTCGTGCACGGCGACTACCGGCTCGACAACGTGCTCGTCGACGAGCACGACGCCGTCACCGCCGTCCTGGACTGGGAGATGTCCACCCTCGGCGACCCGCTCACCGACGTCGGCCTGCTGGTGATGTACACCGAGCTCGCCGGTGTCGGGGGCGGCATCATCCCCGCCGCCGCCACCGCCCCCGGCTTCCCCGCCGCCGGTGAACTCGTCGCCCGGTACGCCGAACTGACCGGGCGTGAGGCCGCCGACCTCGACTGGTACGTGGCCTTCGCCTCCTTCAAACTCGCCGTCGTCGCCGAGGGCATCCACGCCCGCTTCCGGCAGGGCCGCACCCTCGGCGCCGGCTTCGAGCGGGCCGCCGAGATCGCACCCGTCCTCGCCGAGCACGGCCTGAGCACCCTCAAGGACCACTGATGGACTTCGCCTACGACGCCCGGACCGAAGAGCTGCGCGAGCGCCTGCTGGCCTTCATGGACCAGCACGTGTACCCGGCCGAACCCGTGCTGGAGGCCCAGCTGGCCGACCCCGGCCGCCCCGCCTGGGACGTGCCGCCGATCGTCGCCGAGCTCCAGGCCGAGGCCCGCGCGCGGGGACTGTGGAACCTCTTCCTGCCGGACCGGCGTAGCCTGCCGGGGGAGGGCGGCGCCGGACTGACCACCCTGCAGTACGCGCCGCTCGCCGAGATCACCGGGCGCAGCCCGCAGCTCGCGCCGCCCGCCCTCAACTGCGCCGCCCCGGACACCGGCAACATGGAGCTGCTCGCCGAGTTCGGCACCGCCGAGCAGCGCGAGCGGTGGCTGCGCCCCCTGCTGAACGCCGAGATCCGCTCCGCCTTCGCGATGACCGAGCCCGACGTCGCCTCCTCGGACGCCACCAACATCGCCACCCGGATCGAGCGCGACGGCGACGAGTACGTCGTCACCGGCCGCAAGTGGTACATCACCGGCGCGATGAACCCGCGGTGCCGGATCTTCATCGTGATGGGCAAGACCGACCCCGGCGCCGAACCGCACCGCCGGCAGAGCATGATCCTCGTCCCGCGCGACGCCCCCGGGGTGACCGTACGGCGGGGCATGAAGGTCTTCGGCTACGACGACGCCGACCACGGCGGGCACGCCGAGGTCGACTTCGACGCCGTCCGGGTCCCGGCGGGTCATCTGATCGGTACCGAGGGCTCCGGGTTCGCCATCGCCCAGGCCCGGCTCGGGTCCGGCCGGATCCACCACTGCATGCGGGCCATCGGCATCGCCGAGCGCGCGGTCGAGCTGATGTGCCGCCGGACGCTGGAGCGGGTGGCCTTCGGGCGCCCGCTCGCCGAGCAGGGCGTGGTGCAGGACTGGATCGCCGAATCCCGGGTCAGGATCGAGCAGTTGAGGTTGCTGGTACTCAAGACCGCCTGGCTGATGGACACCGTCGGCAACCGCGGCGCGCACACCGAGATCCAGGCCATCAAGATCGCCACGCCGAGGACCGTCGAATGGATCCTCGACAAGGCCGTCCAGGCCCACGGCGCGGCCGGCGTCAGCCAGGACACCCCGCTCGCCCAGCTCTGGGCCGGCAACCGCACGCTGCGCCTGGCCGACGGGCCGGACGAGGTGCACAAGCGCTCGCTGGCCCGGCGGGAGCTCAGGCGCCACCGGTCGGGTGACCGGTAGGCCCCGTCCCGGGCGTGTCATACCCCGGTAGCACGGACGGGGTTGGCTCCGCGGTATGACGTTCGTTCACCACCCCGGCCCGTACGGTCTCGGTACGGGCCGGCCGGTGGGCGGCGGCGTCGAGGGCGAGGAGCTGGGGGAGTCATGCGCAAGCGGGGACACGGGCCGGGCGTGCGGACGGGGATCGTCGCGCTGCTGGCGGCCACGGCGGTGCTGGGCGGCGCGGTCGCGCCGGCGGCGGCGACGGCGGCGCCGGCCGTGGCGGAGCGCCGGGCGAGCGCCTGGCTGCCGCAGCCCACCGGGCCCTATCCGGTCGGTACCACCTCGGTGCACCTCACCGACGCCGGGCGGGCGGACCCGTGGCGGCCCGGGCGGGCCCGCGAGCTGATGATCAGCCTCTGGTACCCGACCGCCCGCCCCGCGACCGGCGACGACCGTGCCCGCTACATGGAGCCCCGCGCCGCCGAGCACTTCGGCGGTCCGGACGGCGCGGCCGTCTTCAACTACCGGACGCTGAGCGGCCGGACGGACTGGTCGGCGGTCCGCACCCACGCCCGCCAGGACGCCCCCGCGCTGCCGGGCGCCCGCCCGCGCCCGGTGGTGCTCTACTCGCCGGGGCTCGGCGACCCCCGCACCTGGGGCACCGCCCTGGTCGAGGACCTCGCCTCGCGCGGCTACGTGGTGGTCACCGTCGACCACACCTACGACGCCTCCGAGGTCGCCTTCCCGGACGGCGGCCTGGCCACGTCCGTCTTCCCGGGCATGCTCGGCACCCCCGGCCTGGACATCGGCGCCCTGCTGCGCAAGGCCCTGCGGACCAGGGTCGACGACACCCGCTTCGTGCTGGACGAGCTCACCGCGCTGCGCACCGACCGGCGGCTCCCGGCCGGCCTCGGGGGTTCGTTGGACCTCACCCGGATCGGCATGGTCGGCCACTCCGCGGGCGGGTTCACCGCCGTCCAGACCATGCACGACGACCCGCGGATCACCGCCGGCGTCAACCTGGACGGCCAGCTGCACTTCCCCGGACCCACCGGCGAGGGCGTCTTCCTGAGCAGCGTCGCCGAGGACGGTCTGGACCGGCCGTTCCTGCTGATGGGCACCGGGAGCGCGGACTCCGGCGACTACCACCGGCAGCCCGGCTGGGACGCCCTCTGGCGGCACAGCACGGGCTGGCGCGCCGACGTCACCCTCACCGGCTCCCAGCACGGCTCGTACACCGACGCGCAGTCACTGCTGCCGCGACTCGCCGGTCAGGGCGCGGTGACGGGCGAGGTGCTGCGGGCGGACGTCGGCGAGATCCGCCCGGAGCGGGCCGTGCTCGCCACCCGCGCGTACGTCGCCTCGTTCTTCGACCGGTGGCTGCGCGGGCACGACGACCACCTGCTGGACGGGCCCTCGCCGCGGTTCCCGGAGATGGAGTTCGCCCGCTGCCGGCCCGCCGTCCGGGGCGCCGCTAGCGGATCTCGGAGTCCGGGTTGGCGGCGTCCCAGTCCTGCCGGGAGTCGAGGATCGCGTCATGGTGGTCGTAGGACCAGTCCGCCATCGCCCGGATCAGGTGGGTCAGGCTGTGGCCGATCGCCGTCAGCTCGTAGTCCACCTGCGGCGGGACGGTCGGGTGGACGGTCCGCGACACCAGGCCGTCCCGCTCCAGCCGGCGCACCGTGAGCGTCAGCATCCGCTGCGAGATGCCCGGCACGGCGCGCTGGAGCTCGCGGAACCGCCGGACGCCCCCGGCGAGTTCGACCACCACCAGGACCGACCACTTGTCACCGAGCCGGTCCAGCAGCCCGCGGATCCCGCAGTCCACCCCGTCCTCGCACCAGACCACCGGCCGGGGGGTGGTTACCGCGGTGTGCCCCACTGACATCAAAGTGCCTCCTTACGCCGAACGCCCAGGCTACCGAGGATGGTCACCGGGCGGCGCGGAGAGCCGCGGGCCCGGAACGGACCTTGGAGGTAGTGGTGCTTCTCGTCACCGGTGTCAACGGCGGACTCGGCGCTCTGGTGCTGGAGCGGCTGGCCGCGCTCCCCGGCGGGCTCGACGGGGTGCTGGCGGGCAGCCGCACCCCGGAGCGGACCGCGGCGCCCGGCGTCCCGGTCCGGACGGTGGACTTCGACCGGCCGCCGACCCTGGCGGACGCCTTCGCCGGGGTGCGGACGCTGCTGCTGATCTCGGCCGGCTACGGCGAGGACGACGTGGTGATCGCCCGTCACCGGGCCGCGATCGAGGCCGCCGAGCGGGCCGGTGTCGACCACGTGATCTACACCAGCCTCTCCGGTGACGGCGACCACCTGGCCTACGCGCTGGCGCACCGCTGGACCGAGCGGCGGCTGCGCGCGTCCACGGCGCTGCGCTGGACGATCCTGCGCAACGGCCTCTACGCCGAGCTGCTGGGCTCGCTGGCCGCGCCGGACCAGGACGGCGTGATCACCGCGCCGCTCGGCGACGGCCGGCTGGCCGCGGTCGCCCGCGCCGACCTCGCCGAGGTCGCGGCCACCGTGGCGCTGGCCCCGGCCGGGCACGCCGGGCAGGTCTACGAACTGGTCGGCGAGCAGGCGGTGGGCGGCGCGGACGTGGCGGCGGCGCTGTCCCGGGCCGGCGGCCGGCCGGTGGAGTACCGGCCGGGCACCCTGGCCGGGGCGCGGACGGCGGTCGCGGCCTCCGGCGCCGAGGCCTTCCAGGTGCCGATGGTGGCCGGGACGTACTCGGCGATCGCCCACGGCTTCCTGGCCGGACCGGGCGGGCCGGGGGACCTCGCCGCCCTGCTCGGCCGGCCGCCGCGCCGGGCCCTGGACGTGATCGCGCGGAACGCGGCCGCGACCGGGTGACGCGGTGGGGCGCTACGCCCCGAGGACCACCAGCCGCCCGGTGCTGCGACCGTCCGCGACCTGCTGGACGGCCTCGGCCGCCCCGGCGAGCGGGAGGCGGGCGCTCACCAGCGGGCGGACCGTGCCGGCCGCGGCCAGCCGGGTCAACTCCTCGTGGGCGGCCCGGACGGCCCGTGGGTCCCGGGTGGTGTAGAGCCCCCAGTGCAGCCCGAGGATGCTGTAGTTCTTCACCAGCGCGTGGTTCAGCGCCGGGGCCGGGATCTCGCCGCCGGCGAAGCCGACCACCACGATCCGGCCCTCGAAGGCGACGCACCGGGTGGAGCCGGTGTAGGCCGCGCCGCCGACCGGGTCGAAGACCACGTCCGCGCCGCGTCCGCCGGTGGCCTCCTTGACCGCCGCGACGAAGTCCTCGGTGGTCCGGTCCACCACCAGGTCGGCGCCGAGCCCGCGCGCGACGGCCGCCTTCCCGGCGCCGCCGACGACGGCGATCACCCGCGCGCCGGCCGCCCGGCCGAGCTGGACCGCCGCACTGCCGACCCCGCCCGCCGCCGCGTGCACCAGCAGGGTCTCACCGGCCCGCAGTCCGGCCCGCCGGTGCAGGGCGAACCAGGCGGTCTGGTGGCCGATGTGCAGCGCGGCGGCCTCCGCGTCGTCCAGCGCGGGCGGGGCCGGGAAGGCCGCCGCGGCGTCCAGCAGGGCGTACTCGGCGAAGGCGCCGCCGGGCAGCACCGGGGTGCCGATCACCCGCTCGCCCGCGCGGTCGCCCGCCACCACCTCGCCGCACAGCTCGACGCCGGGGGTGAACGGCAGCGGCGGACGGACCTGGTACCGGCCGCGCACCATCAGCGCGTCGGGGAAGTTGACCGCGGCGGCCCGCACCCGGACCAGCAGCTGGTCCGGCCCGGGGGACGGCCGCGGTACGTCCTCGGCCAGCCGCAGCACCTCGCGCGGCTCGCCCAACTCGGTCACCTGCCAGGCCCTCACAGCGCCTCGCTCCTTTCGAGCTCCCGCTGGAGCCGGTTCATCCCGCCGAGCCAACGGTCCGGGTCGGTGGCCCGGACCGCGTAGTACTCGGCGACCTCGGGGTGCGGCAGGATCAGGAAGCGCTCCTCGCGCAGCCCGGCCAGCAGGGCGTCGGCGACGTCCGCCGGGTCCAGCGCGGTCGGCGCCAGCAGGGCCCGGCCGACCGCTCCGGTCGAGGCCAGCATGTCGGTGCGCACCCCCTGCGGGCAGAGCGCGTGCACCCGCACGCCCCGGTGGCGGTAGGTCGCGGCGAGCCACTCGGCGAAGGCGAGCGCGCCGTGCTTGGTGACCGCGTACGGGGCCGAGCCGAGCATGGTGAGGACACCGGCGGCCGAGACGGTGGCCACGAACCGCCCGGTGCCGCGCTCCAGCCAGCGGGGGAGCAGCAGGTCGGCGGCGCGGACGTGGGCCAGCACGTTCACCTCCCAGGCGCTCGCCCAGGCGGCGGCCGGCGCGTCCGCGCCGCCGACCGGGGCGACTCCGGCGTTGGCGCACCAGACGTCGATGTCGCCGAGCGCCGCCCGGGCCCGGCCGACCAGGTCGGCGACGCCCTCGGCGGAGGCCGCGTCCCCGGGGACGGCGGTGCCGCCGCAGCCGGCGGCCACCGCCTCGGCGGCCCCGGCGTCGAGGTCGTTGACGACCACCCGGGCGCCCGCCGCCGCGAAGGCGCGGGCCAGGGCGGCGCCGATGCCCCGGCCCGCGCCGGTGACCACCACGCCCTGGCCCTCGTACCCGCCGGTCCGGCTCCGGTGTTCGTCCGTCACGGCGTTCACATCCCGCCGCCGAGGGTGACGCCGCCGTCGACGACCAGGGTCTGGCCGGTGATCCAGGCGGCGTCCGAGGACAGCAGGAAGGCGACCGCGCCGGCGACGTCCTCCGGCACGCCGAGGCGGCCCAGCGGGTACGCGGCGGCGACCTGCTCCTCCCGGCCCTCGTAGAGCGCCGCGGCGAACTTGGTCTTGACCACGGCCGGCGCCACGGCGTTCACCCGGATGCCCTGGCCGCCGAGTTCGGCGGCCAGTTCGGTGGTGAGCCGGATCAGGGCGGCCTTGGAGACCCCGTACATGCCGATGCCGAGCGAGGCCCGGATGCCCGTGATGGAGGAGACGTTGACCACCGAGCCGCCGTGCTCGCCCATCCACGCGGCGTGGGCGCGGCGGGTCCAGCCGAGCGGGGCGAGCACGTTGACGGCGAGGATCTTGGCGGCGGCCGCCTCGTCGGTCTCCAGGACCGGGCCGAAGACCGGGTTGATGCCGGTGTTGTTCACCAGGTGGTCGAGCCGGCCGAAGGCCTCCATGGTGCGGGCCACCGCTTCGTCCTGGTGGGCCGGGTCGTCCGCCTTGCCCGCGACGCCGATCGCGACCTCGGGGCCGCCCAGGTCGCGGACGGCCTCGGCGAGCGGCTCGGGGGTGCGGGCGGTCAGGCAGACCCGGGCGCCGCGGGCGATCAGCTCGCGCGCGATCCCGAGGCCGATGCCCCGGCTGGATCCGGTGACGACGGCCACCCGGCCCTTGAAGGAGTGCACCACGGAGGGTCCTTTCGCGCGGTTCTGCTGGGGTTTGTCCGCTGCTGCGGTGTCGGCCGCCGGGGTGCGGCCGCGGTCCGGCCGATCGACCGGGCCGGTGACTAAGCGCTTGCTTAGCATGCTGTCGGTGCGGGACCCTGTCAACAGCCGGCCGGACCCTCCCCGGCCGGTGTGACCGGACTTCCGGTACGACTTATCTGCGAGGATGGCGCCATGACCAGCACGCCGATCGCCGAACTCTGGCCCAGCCCGCCCGGCGTGGCCGACGCCCGCCCCGAGGCGGCGTTCCGGCTGCTCCAGGCCGCCGTCGAGTCGTTCGCGGAGCGCGGCTTCCACGCGACCACCACCCGGGACATCGCCACCGCCGCCGGGATGAGCCCGGCCGCGCTGTACATCCACTACCCGTCCAAGGCCGCCCTGCTGGCCGAGATCAGCCGGGCCGGCCACGCGGCCACCCTGGCGCTGGTCCGGGACGCGGTGGCCGGCGAGGGCGACCCGGTGGACCGGATGCGGCACCTGGTGGAGGAGTTCACGGCCTGGCACGCCCGGGCGCGCACGGTCGGCCGGGTGGTCAACTACGAGCTGCACGCGCTGCCGGCGGACGCCTACACGGTGGTCGCGGCCCTGCGGCTGGACATCGAGCGCGAGGTCAGCGCCCTCATCGAGGCGGGTGTCGGGGCCGGTGCCTTCGAGGTCGTCGAAGTCCGGACGGCGGCCCGCGCCGTCACCTCGCTGGGGATCGACGTGTCCCGTTGGTACACCGGCCGCAGCAGCGAGACACCGGAGGAACTCGGGCGCCGCTACGGCGATCTGGTGCTGCGGATGCTGGGCGCGAAGCTCGGGTGAGGACGCGGGGCGACGGCGCTGCCGGTCGACGGCGGCGCGGCTCGCGGGCGCTACGGCTTGACGGCGGCGCGGCTCGCGGGCGCTACGGCTTGACGGCGGTGTGCACGAACCAGGACACGTAGTCCCGCACCTGGTACATCTCCACCACCGACCGCAGGCCGAGCCACTTCTCCGCCGGGCCGAACAGGCGCAGCACCGCGTACGGCAGCCGGAAGTAGGCGTAGAGCGCGTCCGAGGTCGGGCGGTACCGGTCGGTGGCGTCCAGGGCCTCCTCGACCCGGAAACCCGCCCCGGTGAGCAGCCGGCCCAGACTGCGGGAGTCGTACCGCTTGGCCCCCGGGAAGACCATCGCGTCGAGGTACGGGTCCAGGACCGCGCGGCCCTCGGGGCTGATCTCCTCCGGCGGCGCGCCGACCGGGCCCAGCACGACCAGCCGGCCGCCCGGCCGGAGCACGCGGTGGAACTCCGCCAACGCCCGCTCGGGGTCGTAGGCGTGCACCAGGGTCTCCATCGAGTACACACCGTCGAAGGAGCCGTCGGGGAACTCCAGGTCGTGGTAGTCGCCCCAGGAGAAGGCGGTCCGCTCCTCCAGTGCCGCGCGGGCGCTGAGCCGGCGGGCCTCGCGGACGTGGAAGTCCAGCACGTCGACACCGGTGATCCGCAGGCCGAACCGGGAGGCCAGCTCGCGCGCCACCACCCCCGCGCCGCAGCCGGCGTCCAGCACCCGCGACCCGGCGGGCAGCGCCAACTTCCGGCCGAGGACGCCTTCGAGGCGCCGCTGCGCCTGCCAGCAGCGCCACTTGGACTGGCCCGGTTCGGTCCACCCCCAGTGCCGGGCGTTGCGGCAGACGAGCGTGTAGAAGAGTTTGCTCCCCGGCCGCCCGTAGACCCGCCGGAGCCCGGTGAGGTCGAGCTCGCCACTGACCATCCGAACCAGCCCGCCGTTCCGCCGCTCCGTGCTCCGCGTCCCCGCTGTGCCGGGCCGCCGCCGTCCCGCCCAAGCTACCGACGGGCCGCGACCCGTGCCGGTCCGACGCGTCCGCCCGGGTGGCCCGCGCGGGCCGGGCCGGGTCGCACGGACCCTTGTGCCGGGGCCGGGACATGCCAGATGATCACGAGGTCCGGCCATGATCCACTGACGGGTCGCGGCACCGACGCAGTTCTCATCGACGGGGGTTGGCGATGTCCACAGATTCCACGCGCAGCACGCGGGCCGGGGCGGCCGGAGCGGCGGGCGGGCCCGAGGGCGACCCGGGGCGCCGCCCGGGCCGGCGCGCCCTGCTCGCCGGGCTGACCGGGGTGGGCGCCGTGGCCGGGGGCCTGGCACTCGGCGGCCAGGGCGCCGTCGCCGCGCCCGCGGCGGTGGCGGCCGGAGCGGGTACCTACGTGGTCGACGTCGTCGCCAGGGGCGCCGACCCGACCGGGGCCACCCCCAGCGACACCGCCTTCCGGGACGCCGTGGCCGAGATGCTCGGCGGCGCGCCGGAGACCGGCGTCACCCCGAAGAAGGTCCTGCTGATCCCGCCGGGCACCTACCTGCTCACCCAGCCCGACAGCCTGCTGCCGGCGACCCAGAACACCGACCGCTCGACCCAGAGCGTCATCGACGGCATCTCGATCACCGGGTTCGGCAAGCGCGTGTCCCGCATCGTGTACGCGCCGACGGTCCGCGACACCGTGTTCTGGCGGAACATGGACCGCTACCGGAACATCCGGATCAGCGGCCTGACCTTCGAGAGCCAGGACGCCACCGCGACCTTCAACTACTCGTTCTCCTCCAAGACCTTCGGGGTGCAGGACACCTGGTACACCGACGTCGACTGGCGCGGCGCCTGGAAGGCGGGCATCGTCCTCGACGGCCCCGGGCCCAACTCCAACCTCAACAGCGAGATGGGCTGGGACCACTGCCAGATCAGCGGCTCCTACGCGGACGCCTTCCTGGTGATGGGCGGGACACCGACCGAGCAGCAGCAGGACCAGTTCCTCAACTTCACCTTCCGCGACTGCAAGGTGGAGTTCCAGTCGGGCATCTTCGTGCGCAACGAGCGCGGCGGATCGATGAACTTCATCGGGGGGTCCTACATCCTCGTCGACGCCAAGTCGACCGGCACCTTCTTCAAACTGGGCGCCAACTCGCCGCGGGCCGACTCGGTGATGCGCCTGTACGCCCAGGGCATCCGGTTCGAGGTCCGCGGCACCGGCCACAAGGTGATCGACTCCGCCTGGTACAAGGGCACCGTCACCTTCGTGTCCTGCGACGACACGGCGCGCGCCTTCGAGTCCTGGGCGCTGACCGACAAGGCCGTCCCGCACGTGTACCGCTTCGACGCCGTCAACCCCTCGCGCGGACCGGTGATCCGCTACCAGGACTGCGCCCTGCTCGGCGCGCACCAGGTGACCTCGGGCACCGCGAGCACCGCGGGCAAGCTGCTCTACGACGGCTGCCGCTTCGCCAACCAGGAGGCCGGCACCGGGAGCGCCGGCTTCCTGCGGTGGACCGGTCCGGCGCCCTGGTACGAGTTCCGCGACTGCCTGGTGAAGGCCGAGCGGCTGCCCGACGCGAAGGTGCCGTAGCCCGCGCGGGGCGCCGGGCCGGGACTTCCGCGCGAAGGTCCCGGTCCGGCCCACTGGCCCACCGGCCCACCGGCCCGGCAGCCCCGGTCCGGTCGGCCGGGGTGAAGGCCCCCCGGTGGAGAAGCACCTGACAGGCCGTCGGCGCGGCGCTGGGTTCCCCGCGATGACCACTCGTTCCGCATCCGGATGGGAGGCCCCGTCCGCGCAAGGTGAGTGCTGATGCTCACTTCGACCGCGAACCGGGACTTCCGTCTCTCCCTCTGGCAGCGCGTGCGCGAGTTCGCCGTGCCGCCGTCCGTGATCGATACCGCGACCGACCCGCCCGGCCGGGCGCGGGTGGTCACCCTCGGGTAGCGGCGGTCCGGCACGCGCCGGAGCCCGCGCACACTCGCCCGGTCCGCCCGGTCCGCCCGGTCCGCCCGGTCCGCCCGGTCCGCCCGGTCCGCCCGGTCCGCTCGGTGCGCGCGGCCGTCCGAGCGCCCCGTCCGTCCGTCCGGGTCGACCGGGCGAGTGAAGTCCTTCACTCCATCGGGTGGGGCGGGCGGGTGTCGGGAGGCGCGGGCGGTTAGCTGGACAGGGACGTCGTCGGAAGGGTGCGCATGGGGCCTACGGTTCGGCATGGTGACCGCGCGACCCGGTGCGCCCTCGCGGTGCTGCTGGCCGCCGTCCTCGCCCTGCTGACCGGGGCCGGGACGGTCGACTCCCTCCACCGGCTCGCCCTCGACCGCTGTGTGACGGTCCAGGACCCCGCCGGCCCCGCCGTGCCGTTCGACGCGGACGGCTGTCCGGAGCCCGCCGAGCGCCGGCGCGACGACGGGGTCACCCCGGGCGCCGCCTCCACCCACCGGATCGGTCACTCCCGTGCCCCGCTGGCGGGAGCGCTCCTCCCGGCACCCCGGCCGCCGGCCGCCCTCGCGGCCGGTGCCCCGCCCGGCCGTGCCGCGGCCGGGCCGACCACCGAGCCCGCCCGCTCGGACGCGGCCGGGCGAGGAACCGTCCTGCGCTGCTGACGGGCCCCGGGGCCGCGCTCCGGGGCTCCGGCCCCGCCGCGCCGCTCCTCCGTGCCCACCGTCAGGTCCACACCGCAGGAGTACCGTCATGCCCTTCGACGTCTACACCGCCATGGGCGCGCTGGTGCGCGCCGAGGCCAGCCGCACCGTCGCGCCCGCCGGGGCCGCCCCGTCCGCCGCCGAGCCGCCGGCCGGCGCCCCCGGGTGCGGCGAGCCGCCCGCGG
>NZ_JBHYYB010000101.1:0-33814 GCF_042752535.1 Kitasatospora sp. NPDC059327
ACAGTAGAAACACCACACGGCCCGAGGCAACTCACAAACCCCAAGGCCACAGCCTCACTTGGGGCTAATCACACACGGGAACTAAGCGGAGACAATGTGTCGCAGGTCGTGCCAGCGCCAGCGTCGAGCCGGCAGCAGTGGCGTGGTCTCGTCAGCGAGCGCGTTCATGCGCGTCCAGGCTCGGTGGCGGTAGCCCTTCCAGGCATCCGCCCCCGGCATCAGACCGCCTCGGCAGACGAACAAGGTCAGGGCCTCCAGACCGAACTCGCCCTCGAAGACGGTGATCCGCCGGATCTTGGCGTCCATGGCCGACATCTCGAACTCGCGGACGGCCCCGTCCAGGATGCCCCGCACCCGGCCGCCAGCGACGTCGACGTCGCTGACCACGAACAGGTCGCGGGCCTTGCGCTCCAGTCCTCGGGCGGCTTTGCGGACGATGTCCGGGCGCTCGAGCATGCAGAAAAGGTCAGCAGACCCGACGGCGTCCTCGGGGACGTAGATGGGGCGCGCTTTGGCGTACTTCGCGCAGGCTTGGACGGTGAACTCCGATGCCCCGCCCGGTATTCCGGGCCACAGACCCATCTCGGGAAGGAGGACCGTGGCCCACTCCCGCCACCGTGTCCCCGACCCCAGGGCGATGTCGGCGCCGGCTCGATCGCGCAGAGGGGACCACCCTCGGAAGGTTGGACTGATCTGAGCGTTGGGCAGTTGCCCGCCCAGTCCCACGTCTCGGAGGTACCGGTACTGCTCGAACGTCAGGTGTCGGATATCCATGCCCGAGCGGACTCGTGGCGCCAATGCGTTGCGTCCCCGTGCGGCCAGCCTGGCCGGGCGGTGTGTCAAGATCTTTCGGTCGACGAGGAAGCCGTAGAAGTCGTCAAGGACGAACGACTCGCGGCTCCAGACCGACCCGCCGACCGGCTTCTTCTGCCGTTGGGTCCGATGGCCGCGGTATGAGACGAGATCGGACTCGGTCGCTGACAACACATCGCTGTCCAGACCGGCCAAGTGGTCGTTCAGTCGGCCGATCACCCGCCCGTAGTCCTTCAGCGTGGTCATATCCAGCAAGGCCGTCGAGAGGTATCCGCCGAACTCGCACAGAGGAGGGACCGGCATCTGTGTCTCCTCGTCGAGGTACACCGGCGTCCCGTCGAGAACGCCCCGCCGCTTCAACAGCGCGGCCACCTCCACCGCGGAGATCACTTCACTGTCCAGGTGCTTCTCCAGCAGCCCGGACTGCACAAAGGCAAGGTCCACTCTCGCTCCTCCCCAGGGGCCTGAGAGGAACTCCCGTCAGCTCACCTGTCTCGTACAACCACAACGAGTCGAGACTGAACCACACATCTCATGAGACAGATTTGAACAGCGGAAAGAACTCCTGGGTGAGCAGGACTTCGCCGCGCAGCTCGATGTCCAGCGGTTCGGTGAGCCGGGCGGGCAGCCCGAGCACCGCGTCGGCGGCGTGGGTGATGTCCTCACCGGCGAGGCCGTCGCCGCGGGTCAGCACGCGGGTGAGCCGCCCGGACCGGTAGCGGGCGGCGATCGCCAGGCCGTCCAGCTTCGGCTCGACGCACCAGCCGGCCACCGGGCGGCCCAGGCGCCGCTCCAGGCCCTCCGCCCAGGCGGCCAGCTCCTCGGCGGAGAAGACGTTGTCGAGCGAGAGCATCGGCACCGAGTGCGGGACGTCCCCGACCACCGCACCGCCGGCCACCTTGCCGGTCGGGGAGTCCGGGAGCACCTCCTGCGGGTGCGCGCGCTCGTACACCTCGATGGCGCGTACCAGGGCGTCGTACTCGTCGTCGCCGAGCGGGGTGGCGCCGTCGGCGTAGTACGCCGCGGCGGCCCGTACGGCGTCGGCGACGGCGTCGGCGTAGGCGTCCGGAGAGGCCAGGGCAACGGGAGAGGCCATGGTGGCTGCGTCCTTCATACCGCCATCATGGCTCCGGGCACTGACATCCGGTCGCCGGCGCGGGGCCCCGGGCCCGGCCGGCGCCGGGACGTCCGGCACCCGGGCCGGCCGGACCGCTCAGGAGCCCCCGGGCCCGCGCCGGGATCCGCCGCGGGCCGGCGGTCGGCCGGTCCCGAAACCCGCCGGGCCGACGCTCAGCCGGCCGGTGGCGCCACCGTACGGTAGGAGTAGACCGCTTCCGAGGGCACCAGGCAGGGCAGCAGCCAGTCCCAGAACGACTGCAGGCGGTCGGCCAGCTCCTTCCGGTCGCGCGTGGCGCCGCCCAGCACCTCCAGCCCGCACGCGGCGGCGATCAGCAGGGACTCCGGCCCCACTCCGCCCGAGCGGTCGCGCAGCTCGCCGGCCCGGCGGGCGCCGGCCAGCAGCTCCCGGACGGCGCCCGCCCAGACCCCCTGGAAACCCCGGACGCCGGCGACCGGCCCGGCCCCGCCCTGCCAGGCCCCCTCCTCGCGGCCCAGCCGGAACGCCGCCCGGACCACCGCGTCCGACTCCAACGCCGTCACCAGCCAGTACCCGGCGTCGATCAGTGCCTGCACCGACGAGGACTCCGCCCGCAGCGCGCAGCAGGCGGTCCGCAGCGCCCGCTCGGCGTGCTCGACCACCGCCCGCGCCAGCTCCTCCTTCGAGCTGAAGTGGAAGTACAGCGCGCCCTTCGTCACCCCCGCCGCCGCGGCGATGTCCGCGAGTGTCGCGCCCGCGTAGCCGGACCGGTCGAACAGTTCCGCTCCCGCCGCTACCAGACGCCCGCGCGTCCGCTCCGATCTCTCCTGCACCAACCGGCCCTCCACTCCTCACGCCCGCATCTCGCCGGGGCCGGCACGGCGGCCCGTGCCGTTCTTCACCCGCTCCGCAGGAGGCCGGCACGGTCCGCGCCGGACCGCTGCCGGCCCTCCGGTGGAACACGCGTCCCCCCGGGGCCCCCGGCCGGCACCCACCGATCGGTCGAACTCCCGCGCGTCGACGATGCCGTGACTGATGGTCACCAGGTAACCCCTCCGGTGATCTGCCGACGCATCCTTGGCACATTGGTTTGCGGGGACGGCCCGGTCCGACGGGCGGGGCGATCCGCGCACACCGCCTCGGCGCCGTGCCACGCGCCGTGCCCGGATGGGCCCGCCGGCGCCGAAGCCACCTGGATTCGCCGAAAACGGGACGCGCGGTTTGGTCGATCCCAAACCGGACGGGCTGTTCGGTTTGCCCGCCGGTTCGTTCCAGCGGCCTCCGGACCCGAAGGCCGGCGGTGCGAGCGAGGAGTCAGCGGGCGGGGGAACCGGCCGGCGTCGGCCCGCCCTCGGCCCGGTCGGCGGCGGCGCGGGCCGCGGCCACCTCGGCGACCACTCGCGCGCCACGGCCCGCGTCCATCTCCAAGGAGGCCAGCACACCCGGCACCGCGACGCTCGGCAGGACGTGCTGGAAGAGGCCCGCGACCCGCCGTTCCAGGTCCGCGCGACCGGAGAGCTTCTGCGACTGGATCTGCACCCCGGCCCAAGCCGCCGTCACCAGCCAGGCCGTATCGGCCGGCACCACATGGGGCAGCAGTTCGCCGCGCCTCCCCGCAGCCGCCAGGAGCGCCTCGAACCTGGCGATCCACCCGGGGACGGCGCCCCCGCCCAGCTCCCCGATGCCGTCCTGGCCCAACGACAGCCGGGCGCCCGCGCTCAGCAGCGTGTCACGCGGCATCAGATGCGCCACCACCATGCCGGTGTCGACGAACTCCTGGATCTTGCAAGCACGTTCCGGCACCGAATCCTGGGCGAACTGCTCCTCCACCACCCCTTGCGCGAGATCCCGCTTGGACGCGAAGTGGAAGTAGACCGCCCCGCGGGTGACGCCGGCGCGGGCCACCACCTCGCCGATCGTCGCCGCCTCGTACCCGCATTCGTCGAACACCGATGCCGCCGCCTCCAGAATCAACCGGCGCGTCCGCACCGCCCGCTCCTGCCGCACCACACGACCACCCCGCCCACCGCGCCGCTTGAACAAAACCAGACAGCCCGTATCTTAACCGGCACTGATTAACCGACCGAATCCGCTGTTTCGTACATCACGGTGATCAGGTGAGGGGGTAACGAACCGACCATGCGGTTTTGTCGTGCCCGTCGAAGGCGGTGGAAGGTGACCACGCCGACGTCCTCGTCGGTGTTCAGGACCTCGGGCCCCTACCGGGCGGCGGAGCGGGCACGACCGGCCGAGCCGGCCGCACGGAAGGAAGCGGTGGAACCGGACGGCGTCCACCGGAACGGCGCCTACGGGAACGGCGTCGCGGGAGCCGCGTTCAGGGCATCGTCGACGCGCTTCCAGAACGCCTGGAACTGCGGGTTCCCGTCCCCGGTGCTCTCCCGATACGCGACAGCGACCACCGGGAGGGCCGGTCGGGCGGTGGCGGCGTCGGTGAGCGGCCGCCCATGAGGCTCCGCGCCAGACTCCGCGCGCAGGAGGTGACGTCGACTGGTCCGGTCGGGTGAACCACCGCGTGCGGCACCGGGAGGGAGCGCCTAACGTGGCCCGGGGCACCCCGCCCGGCCTGCCGTCTCCCCCCGGACGGGCGCGGCCGGCGGCGCGGGCTCCGCACCTCCGGCTCCGCCTCCGTCCCCCCTCAGGAGATCCCGTGACCACGACGACCCCGCTGTCCGATCTCACCGGCGACTACGTCCTGGACCCGACGCACACCCGGATCGGCTTCGTCGCACGCCACGCCATGGTGACCAAGGTGCGTGGCGCCTTCCACACCTTCGAAGGCGGCGCCCACCTCGATGGCGCCGACCCGAGCCGCTCCACCGCACAGGTGTCGATCAGCGCCGAGAGCATCGACACCGGCAACGAGCAGCGCGACGGCCACCTGCGCACCAACGACTTCCTCGACGCGCCGACCCACCCGAAGATCACCTTCACCTCGACGGGCGTCGAGCAGCGGAGCGACAGCGAGTACCGGGTCAGCGGCGATCTGACCATCAAGGGCACCACCCGCCCGATCACCATCGACTTCGAGTACACCGGCAACGCCCGTGACCCCTACGGCAACCTCCGGGTCGGCCTGGAGGGATCGGTCACCATCAGCCGGAAGGACTACGGCATCACCTGGAACGCCGCCCTCGAAGGCGGTGGCGTCCTGGTCGGCGACAAGGTCGTGCTGGAGTTCGACATCTCCGCGATCAAGCAGGAGTGACAACCGGACGGACCTACCCCGGTCGGGCACCCCGGAGGGCCCGCGGCGCACACACCCGCCGCGGGCCCTCCGCCGTTTCCACCCCCTCCCCGGGCGGCGCCCCGCTCCCAGCCGGCCGCTCCGCACGCCGCGCGGACACCGACCCGCGGCCGACGCCCCGCCGAGGACCTCGGGGGCACCCCGGGTGCGCGGCCCCGACACCCGGCGGCGGACGCCGCCCAGGGAATTCAACCAACCGGTTGAGCAATGGCGCAGGGGGGCGTAGCCTCGTACTCAACCAAACGGTTGCGAAAGAATGCGGAGGTGCGCGGTGGCCACCGACCCGTTGTCGAGGGCGTTCGTCGCCCTGGCCGACCCGACCAGGCGCGACATCGTCGCCCGACTCTCCGTCCGGGACGCGGGCGTCGGCGAACTCGCGGAGTCCTACGCCATGTCGATGCAGGCGGTCTCCAAGCACCTCAAGGTGCTGGAGGAGGCCGGGCTGGTGAGCCGCAGCCGCGATGCCCAGCGCCGGCCCTGCCACCTCGAACCCGAGGTGCTCGACCTGATGACGGTCTGGATCGAGCGGTACCGCCGACAGGCCGAGGAGCGCTTCGGCCGCCTGGATGCCGTCCTCGCCGCGATGGACGGCGACCCCGACGACGGCGGCGAGCCCGACGACGGCGGGCCCGACGGCGAGCCCGCGGCGACCGTCGCACCACCGACGCCCACCGAACAGGTCCGAACCGGACACCACGCATCCGGACCGGCCGAATCAGGACCGCACGAAGGAGCGACGTCATGACCTCCACCCACGACCGCCGGACCACGATCGAAGCGGATCCGGCCCTGCCCGTCATCCGCATCGTCCGCGAGTTCGACGCCCCGCCGGCCCGGGTGTTCCGCGCCTGGACCGATCCCGAGCTGGTGACGCGGTGGCTCGGTCCCAAGGACCGGGTCATGAAGATCGACGTCTGGGACGCCCGCACCGGTGGCAGCTACCGCTACTCCGCCCTGGCCACGGACGGGGGCGCTGACGGGGAGGGGAACGGACCGGCGGGCGAGGTGATCGCCTCGTTCTACGGCTCGTTCCACGAGCTGCGCCCGGACAGCCGCATCGTCCAGACCTTCACCTTCGAGGGCGTGCCGGACGGCGTCTCGCTGGAGACGGTGCGCTTCGAAGCGGTCGGCGAAGGCCGCACCCGGGTCAGCTCGCTCTCGCTCGTCGACAGCCTGGCCACCCGCGACGCGATCATGGCCGGCGGGATGGACCGCGGCGTGATCGAGGGCTACCAACAGCTCGACGCCCTCCTCGCCGCGCACTGACCCACCCGGCACTGACCCGCCCGGCGCCGACCCACCCGGAACCGGCCCGACCCATCGTGAACCGGCCCGCCGGGGCGGCGCTCAGGAGAGCACGGCGACCGCCTCCACCTCGACGAGCTGGTCGTCGTAGCCGAGGACGGTGACGCCGAGCAGGGTGCTCGGCACGTCGTGAGCCCCCAGGTAGGAGCGGTAGACCTCCCACGCCTGCACCAAGTCCTCCTGCCGGGAGGAGGCGACGTACACGGTGGTGCGGACGAGGTCGGTCAGCGCGGCGCCCTCGTCCTCCAGGACGGTGATCAGATTGCGCATCACCTGGTGTGTCTGGCCCGCGAAGTCGCCCACCGCGACCGTCCGGCCCTCGCCGTCGAGCGGGCAGGCCCCCGCCAGCCAGAGCGAGCGGACCGGCGCGTCCACGGATGCGGCGTAGGCGTAGTCCACCGCCTGGGTGAGCCGGTTGTTGCGGATCAGCCGGACCGTACCGCTCATCACAGCTCCGAGGGTCGAACGGGTGCGTCCGCCCCATCGTCGACGTGCTCCTGATCGTGCGTCAAACCATTTGAGCCGTCGCCGTTCCGCAGCACGGCCGCACCTCGGCCGGGCCGTCCGCCCTGCTCCGCGCCCCCGGACTCCCGCGCCCCCGGACTCCCGCACTCCCGCACTCCCGGTTCACCGTTGTGGGTGATGGCGTGACGCACCGCCGGGCCCGATCCTGGTGGTCCGCGGAGACGGGGCAGTGACGAGAGAGACGACGAGGTCCCACCATGGCGCTTCACCTGTCGGACCGGGGTACCGGCCGCCGCCGGCTCCTGGGGCTGGCGCTGGGCGCGAGCGTCGTACCGGCGCTGGCGACCGCCGCGGCGCGGGCGACGCCGGCCCCACCGCCCACCGCGGTACCGGCGGCCACCCTGGGCCGCCGGGTCGCCGAGGTCGCGGCCGACCAGCTCGGCGTGCCGTACGCCTGGGGCGGCGGCGACCGGCTGGGCGCGAGCATCGGGTTCTGCGACGAGGAGAACGGCTACCTGGACGGCCGGTGCCTGGGCGAGGACACCGTCGGCTTCGACTGCAGCGGGCTGGCCCTCCACTGCTGGTACCGGGCCAGCGGCGGCACCGTCGACCTCGCCCACTACACCGTCGCGCAGTACCACCGCTCCGCACCGGTCGCCCGGCCCGAGCTGCTCCCCGGCGATCTGCTCTTCTTCTCGCGCCCGGACGCTCCGCTGCACCACGTCGGCGTCTACGCGGGCGACGGTGCGATGATCCACGCGGAGCGGACCGGGACCCTGGTCGCCAGGCTCCCGGGCGTCCTCGACGAGCCCCGCTGGGCGGCCGAGTTCGCCGGAGCCCGCCGCCCGCTGCCGCTCGGCTGACCGACCGCCACCGCCGGCCGGGTGCGGAGTGGGCCCGGCGGGTCCTGCTGGACGCGCCGCAGCAGCTCGTGCGGGGTGCGGCGCTCCCGCGCAGTGACCCGGCCCGGCCCCCGGACGCCCCCCGACCAGGCCGTCCGGGGGCGTCCGGGCCACTCACTCCCCCGCCGGCGGGGCCTCCCACAGCTCCGGGCTGAACGCCCCGACCAGGGCGCCGATCCGGGCCAGCGCCTCTCCGGCCGGCATCGGGCCGAGCCTGCGCCCGTCGCGCAGCCGCAGGGCCACCCGCTCGTCCGCCGCCTCCTTCGGCCCGATCACCGCCTGGTACGGGACCAGCCGGGCCGCCCTGATCCGCGCGCCCAGGCTGCCGTGTTCGGGGCCGACGAGTTCGGCCCGGAGCCCTTGGTCCAGGCAGCGCTGCCGCAGTCGCCCGGCCTGCGCCACCTCCCCCTCGGAGACGGGCAGCAGGACCAGCTGGGTCGGTGCCAGCCAGGCCGGGAACGCGCCGCCGTACAGTTCGATCAGGTGGGCGACGACCCGCTCGACGCTGCCGATGACACCGCGGTGCACCATCACCGGCCGGTGCTTGGCCCCGTCGGCGCCGATGTAGTGCAGACCGAACCGCTCGGGCTGGTGGAAGTCGATCTGGACGGTGGAGAGGGTGGACTCGCGCCCGGCGCCGTCGGCGATCTGGACGTCGATCTTCGGACCGTAGAACGCCGCCTCCCCCTCGGCCGCCTCGAACGGCACCCCGGAGCGCTCCAGCACATCGGTCAGCAGCGCGGTGGCCCGCTCCCAGAGGGCCGGGTCGGCCACGTACTTCCCGCCCTCGCCGGGCAGCGAGAGCCGGTAGCGGACCGGCCGGATCCCGAGCGCGCGGTGCGCCTCGCGGATCAGCTCCAACGCGGCCACCGCCTCGTCGGCCGCCTGCTCGGGGGTGCAGAAGATGTGCGCGTCGTTCAGCTGGATGGCCCGGACCCTGGTCAGCCCGCCCAGCACACCGGACAGCTCGGACCGGTACATCCCGCCCAGCTCCGCCATCCGCAGCGGGAGTTCGCGGTAACTGCGGGCGCGGGAACGGTAGATCAGGGCGTGGTGCGGGCAGAGGCTGGGGCGCAGCACGACCTGCTCGGCCCCCAGGTCCATCGGCGGGAACATGTCGTCCCGGTAGTGCGACCAGTGGCCGGAGATCTCGTACAGCTCCCGTTTGCCGAGCACCGGCGAGTACACGTGGCGGTAGCCGGCCCGTTGTTCGCGCCCGCGGACGAACTCCTCCAGGGCGTGCCGGACGGCGGCGCCGTCGGGCAGCCAGTACGGGAGGCCGGCGCCCATCAGCGGGTCGGTGTCGAAGAGGTCGAGTTCGCGGCCGAGGCGGCGGTGGTCGTGCATGGTGGTGGTCTCCACTCGGGTTTGCGGGCGGGGGCCCTGCGGGGAGGGATCCGCGGGCGGTGCTCCGCGGGGCGAGTGGACCGGTACGACGAAGCCCCGGGGCACTCGCCCCGGGGCTTCGGACCAGATCAGCAGTCAGCGCACCGGGACTCTCTCCGGCGTCGTCAGGACGGCTGCAGCGCGCTTCATGTCCCTCACGGTAGCAGGGCGGTACGGCGCGCGACGAGCGCTTTTCCGCAGCTCACCGACGACCGCCGCCGGCACCCCGCGGCGGAGCGGGCGATCGCGGCCCGGCCCGGCCCGGCGCCGGACATTCCGGCACGGCGCTCAGTGCAGTACGACGCAGCCGCGCTCCGCGAGGGTGGCGAGCAGCCGGGCCGACGGCGCGATGTCGTTCCACCGCAGGTCGAGCTTCTCCAGTGCGGGCAGCTCCGCCAGCCAGTCCGGCAGTGCGGTGATCCGGTTGCTCCGCAGGTCGAGGCGGCGCAGCAGGGGCAGTTCGGCCAGTACGGGCGGGATCTCGGTGAGGGCGTTGTCGCGCAGTTCGAGCTCGCGCAGCTGGGTGAGCCGGGCGGTGGACACCGGCAGTCCGGTCAACGCGTTGCCGCGCAGCCAGAGTTCGCGAAGGGCGCCGAGCCGGCCGAGGGTGTCGGGCAGCCGGGTGAGCAGGTTGTGCTGCGCCCGCAGCTCCACCAGGGCGGTCATCCCGCCGAGCGCCGGCGGGAGTTCGTCGATCCGGTTCTCACCGATGTTGAGGTAGCGCAGCGCGGTGAGCCGGCCGAGGGCGTCCGGCAGCCGGGTGAGCGCGTTGTCGTGCAGGTAGAGGAAGTCGCGCAGCCCGGTGAGTGCGCCGAGTTCCTCGGGCACGGCGGTGAGCGCGTTGTGTCCGAGGTCGAGGGTGCGCAGTCCTCGCAACCGCCCGATCCCGGGCGGCAGTTCCTCCAGACCGGTGTCGGCGAGGATGAGGACCGTCAGGTCGGTGCGGTCCCAGACGGAGTCGGGCACCGAAGCGAGCGGCTGCCGCCAGAGGTTGAGGGTGGTGTCGGTCACCCGGGCATTCTCCTCCCGCCGCCGTGGTGCGGTGCCACCCGCGCCCCGCCGTCAGGGGTTGACGCGGGCGAGGCGGCGGGTCATCTGCTCGACGGTGTCGGTGGGGGGCCAGGGGAAGTCGGGGAGGTCGGCGCGGAGGGTGACCTGGCCGTGGAGGGCCGTCCAGACGGTCACCGCGTCGGCGAAGGGGTCGGTACTGGACGAGCGCCCGGCCCGCACGCGGGCGTCGAGGTTGTCGACGAGGAGCTGGAAGGCGTCGAGCCCCTCGCGGCCGGGTTCGTCGGCGGCGGGGGCCTCGGGCGTGGGCCGGGCCCAGCCGAGGAGGACGCGGTAGCGGGCCGGCTCGCGGACGCCGAAGTCGACGTCGGCGGCGCAGCCCGCGAGCAGCGCTTCGACGGGGTCGTGGTGCGCCGCGACGGCGGCGGCGATGGCCTGGTGGAGTCGGGCGACCGCCTCGACGGCGACCGCTTCGACGACGGCGTCCCGGTCGGGGAAGTGCGCGTAGATCGAGGGGGCGGCGATGCCGACCTCACGGGCCACCGAGCGCGGCGTGACGGACTGCTCGGAGCCGGTCCGCACGATGAGGGCGGTCGCCGCCCGGATGATCTCCTCACGCAGCAGCAGGCAGGTCGGGCCGACGACGGCCGCGTTCCCACCGAGGGGGGACCGCGGCCGTCGCGGGCGCACGGGCCCGGACTACCGGCGCAGGGCCCGGACCGCCGGGCGCACGGCCCGACTCCCGGGCATCGCCGGCCCGGCCGGACCGGGCTGGACGTGCAGGGTGCCGTCCAGGACGGTCACCGCGCCTCCCGTGAGGTGGACGCGCTCGCCGTGCAGGGCGGTCCGGACCAGGCCGGTGCGGGCGGACACCTGGAGTCCGGCGAGCCGGTCGCGACCCAGGCGGGCCGACCAGTACGGGGCGAGCGCGGTGTGGGCGCTGCCCGTGACCGGGTCCTCCGGGATACCGCGGGCCGGTGCGAAGAAGCGGGAGACGAAGTCGTAGCCGGCGTCGTCCCGGGCCGCGGACGCGGTGACGATGACGCCCCGCAGGCCCTCGCGGAGCGTCAACGCCGCCACCGCCGCCAGGTCGGGGGCGAGCGCCCGCACCGTCGCCTCGTCCGACAGGACGACCAGCAGGTCACCGAGCGGGTCGGTGCGCCGGGTCGACCCGGGCTCGACCCCCAGCGCCTCGGCCAGTCCCTCCGGGGCCGGGGCCTCGGTGCCCGGTGCGGCCGGGAAGTCCAGGGTGATGTCACCGGTGGCATCGGTGTGGGTGACGAGGACGCCGTGGTGGCGGCTGCGGAACCGCACGGTGCCGAGGATCCCGCGCTCGGTGCGGAGCGCGTGCGCCGTGGCCAGGGTGGCGTGGCCGCACAGGGTGGCCTCGATGGTCGGGGTGAACCAGCGGATGGCCCAGTCGGCCTCGTCGTCGTCGGCGAGCGGGAGGGCGAACGCCGTCTCGGAGTGGTTCAGTTCGGCGGCCAGCTGCCGCATCCAGATGTCGTCCGGCCACTCCCCGGCGGGCAGCAGGCACACGCCGGCCGGGTTCCCGGCGAACGGACGGTCGGTGAAGGCGTCGACCAGGTGGATTCGCATGCCGGGACGGTAGCGGCGGCTCCGCCGGGCCCGCCATGGCCAATCGGGGGCGACTGGACTGGTCCCGACGCGGGGCGGGCGCGCGTACCCGGCCGGGCGCCGGGACGGACACGCGCACGCCGGGCGGGCGGCGGGACCGTCCGCCCGGCGTGCGCCCGCGTCACATGTTGATCATGTGCCCGGCCAGGCCGTGGATGGCCTCCTTGACCGCCTCGCCCAGGGTCGGGTGGGCGTGCACGTTGCGGGCCAGCTCGTGCACCGTGAGGTCCCACTGCTGGGCCAGGGTCAGCTCCGGCAGCAGCTCGGTGACCTCGGGGCCGATCAGGTGGGCGCCCAGCAGCTCGCCGTGGGTGCCGTCGCTGATGACCTTGACGAAGCCGATCGGGTGGCCGAGGCCGTGCGCCTTGCCGTTGGCGGTGAACGGGAACTTGGCGACCTTGACGTCGTAGCCCAGCTCACGGGCCTGCGCCTCGGTGTAGCCGAAGCTGGCGATCTGCGGCTGGCAGTAGGTGGCGCGGGGGATCATCGCGAAGTCGAGCTCCATGGTCTCCGCCCCGCCGATGGTCTCGGCGGCGATCACGCCCATCGACTCGGCCGCGTGGGCCAGCATCAGCTTGGCCGTGACGTCGCCGATCGCGAAGATGTGGTCGACGCTGGTGCGGCCCCGGCCGTCGATGTCGATCGCACCCCGGTCGGTGAGCTTCACCCCGGTGTTCTCCAGGCCGTAGCCGTTCACCCGGGGCGCGAAGCCGATCGCCTGGAGCACCTTGTCGGCCTCCAGCACCTGCTGCTGACCGTCGCGGGTGACGGTGACCTTGACCTTGGCGGCCGGGTCGCTGTCGTCGATCGACTCCACCCGGGTCGAGGTGAGCACCTCGATGCCGAGCTTGCGGTACTGCTTGCCGAGCTCGGCGGAGACCTCGGCGTCCTCCAGCGGCACCATCCGGTCGAGGAACTCGACGATGGTGACCTTCACGCCGTAGTTGTGCAGCACGTACGCGAACTCGACGCCGATCGCGCCGGCGCCCGCGATGATGATGCTGCCCGGCAGCTCCTCGGTGAGGATCTGCTCCTCGTAGGTGACCACGCGCTCGCTGAGGCTGGTACCGGGGAGCAGCCGGGTGGTGGCGCCGGCCGCGATGACGCAGTGGTCGAAGGTGACCACCTCGAAACCGCCGCCGGTCAGCGCCACCTGGAGGGTGCGGTCGTCGACGAAGGTGCCCCGGCCGTCGTACTCGGTGATGCCGTTCTTCTTCATCAGGTAGTGGACGCCCTTGACCCGGCCGTCGGCGACGGTCCGGCTGCGGCGGAACGCGGCGCCGAAGTCGAACCTCACCCGGCCCTCGACCTCGATGCCGAAGGTCTTGGCCTCCTTGGTGAAGATGTGCGCCAGCTCGGCGTTGCGCAGCAGTGCCTTGGAGGGGATGCAACCGACGTTGAGGCAGACCCCGCCCCAGTACTTGGCCTCGATGACGGCGGTCCGCAGACCCAGCTGGGAGGCACGGACAGCGGCGGTGTAGCCGCCGGGGCCCGCGCCGAGGACGACGACGTCGTAATGCGTGCTCATGATGCTGACTCCTCCGAGGGTGTCACGGTGACGTGATCTCGGTGCCATGGTGTCAGGAGCCCGGACGACGCACTCATCGGCCCCGGCCGATCGGCCCCCGACCGCCGGACGGGTGACCGGGTGCGGCACGGCGGACCGGCCCTCCCGGCGCGGCGAGCGGCGCGCGCCGGGTGACGTCCGGGGCCCCGCCCGTCGGCGGGGCCCCGGACGGTCAGGCCGAGACCTCGTGGGCGTGGCCCTCCTGGAGGCCCCCGCCGCTGCCGGCCTGGCCGTCGGTGTGCTGCGGCGTCACCGGCGCGTGCAGCGAGGAGAGGTCCCAGGCGTAGGTGCCGACGGAGTCGGCGATCACGTCGATGTTGACGTCGAAGGCCTTGAGGTCGAGGTTGCCCAGGTTGTCGCAGGCCTTGTGGTAGCACTTGTCGAAGGCGACCCCGGCGGTGCCGCCGTAACGGGCCGCCTGCGCCGCGGACTTGATCACCTCGGCACCGGTGTCGGTACCGCCGGCCGGGATGCCGGCGTCGATGAACGGGCCGTAGTCGGACCGGCCGGTGAAGTCGGTGCCCTCGTGCGGCAGGCCGCGGCGGTCCAGGTAGTCGGTGATGCGCCGCTCCAGCTGCGCCGAGCCGTCCGGGCCGGGGCCGGAGCCGACGTGGTCGGAGTCGTCGCCGTCGTAGACGAACTGGGCGGAGTTGGGCGAGGCGATCATGTCGAAGTTGAGGTAGAGCTTGATCTTCTTCTGCTCGGCCGGGGAGAGCGACGCCACGTACGCCTCGGAGCCCTTGAGACCGAACTCCTCGGCGGACCACCAGGCGAACCGGACCTTGTTCTTCACCGGCCGGGTGCCGAGGTTCTTCGCCACCTCCAGGACGCCCGCCGAGCCGGAGCCGTTGTCGTTGATGCCCGGACCCGCCACCACGGAGTCGAGGTGGGAGCCGATCACGACGGTGTTCTCCGGGTCGCCGCCGCGGGTCTCGGCGATGACGTTCCAGGTCTTGCGCTTCTCCATGAAGGTGCGGATGTCCAGACCGACGGTGACCGGGCCGGCCGCGGCCTTGGCGACCAGCGCCTCGCCGGCCGCCCTGCCGATCCCACCGGTCGGGACCCGGCCGGCCGTCGGCTCCCCGAGCGTGCCGTTGAGGTCGCCGTCGGTGTTGTTGTACACGATCGCGCCGAGCGCGCCCGCGTCCGCCGCCGCGGCCGCCTTGACGGCGAAGCTGCAGCCGCCGCGCTTGATCAGCGCGATCCGGCCGGTGAACGCCCCGGCCGCGTAGTCGCCCGCCTCGCAGCCGGTGGTGGCGTCCGCCGGGACGACCGCGAGCGGGGCCGTCAGGCCGCCTTCGGGGCCGCCGACGGAGTACGTCATGGCGATCACCGGCACGTCCTCGGCCTGCGGGGACACCACGGTCAGCCGCTGCGCGAGCGCCTGGAAGAAGGTGTACTCGAACTCCTGCTTGGACACCTTCAGTCCGGCCCGGCGGGCCTGGTCGTAGACGTAACGGGCCGACTCGTCGTGGCCGCGCGATCCCGCCACCCGGTTGCCGCCGTTGCGGTCGGCGATGCGCTGCAGCGCCACCAGCGTCCGGTGGGCGCTGTCGGCGCTGCTCTCCTCGACGAGCCGGGCGGCCAGCCTGGCGCCCTTGCGACCCGGGTCCGGATCGGCCGAGGCGCTCCCGGCACCGACCAGCAGCAGCGGGGTCACCAGGGCCGCCACCGCCAACGCGGAACTCGCGACCCGGCGGGTCCGGGCTGTCCCCGGGCGAGGTGCGGCGGTCGGGCGGCGGGTCCGAGCGTTCACGGCAAGTCCTTCCGAGAGTCCATGGAGATCCCGATTTGACATGCTCGGCGCCACATTTCCAACCCTGACGCGAAAGCTGACCGGATGCGGACATCCGGCGGCGCGGTGATGCTGGAGGGGTGGGGCCGTCTCATCCGGGAGTGTGACCGAATGTCCATGATCGACAAGATCAAGCAGATGCTGAAGGGCCACGAGGACCAGGCCGACAAGGCCGTCGACAAGGCGGGTGACGCCGTCGACCAACGCACCCAGGGCAAGTACGGCGGCCACGTCGACACGGCTCAGGAGAAGGCCAAGGAGCAGTTCCGCGACCAGCCGCCGCAGTAGGCCGGCGGCGACGCCGCCCGGCCACCCCTGAACCCGGTACCCCGGTGCGGTGTGCGCGACCACGCGTACACCGCACCGGGGTACCGCACGTCCGCCCCCGGTGACCGCTCCCCGGGCACGCTCCGGACAGCACCGGGACCCCTCCCACCAGGAGGGCTTTACATACTTATTACTATTGGCACGGTAGCGCTTCCGCGTGTCGCACGCGGTGCGGCGGCCGGTTCCCCCGTCGGGGCCACCGGCCGCCCACCGGGCCGGCCCTGTTCCGGCGGACGTCGCGCACGCCAGCGGGAAGCCCTGACGAGAGGACAGCCGCCGTGTCGATCCCCCGTGTCCGGACCACTCCCCTGCCCGGCGTCGGCGTCCAGTACGACCTCACCACCCGAGAACAGCGGCACCTGTCCGTCATCGCCCACCGGGACGGCTCACGCAGCCTCAACGTCTACCGCTCGGACGACCCCGACGCCTGCGCCCAGGCGTTCCGGCTGACGGCCGAGGAGTCCACCGCCCTGGTCAACGCCCTGACGCCCGCTCACCACAACCCGGGCCTGCTGCACACCACCGACCTGGGTCTGGTCGCCGAACGCCTCCCCGTCGAGGGCACCTCGCACTGGAACGGCCGACTGCTCGGGGAGACCCGGATGCGCACCGCGACCGGCGCCTCGATCGTCGCCGTGCTGCGCCGCACCGGCGCCGTCCCCTCCCCCGCCCCCGACTTCCGGCTGGCCGGCGGGGACATCCTGATCGTCATCGGCACCCGCGAGGGCGTCGACGCCGCCGCCGCGATCCTGGGCAGGGAGTGATCGGATGCACACCGCGACCGTCTTCATCGAGCTCGGCTCGGTCATCCTGGTGCTCGGCCTGCTCGGCCGCATCGCCGGCCGGTACGGGTTCTCGCCCATCCCGCTCTACCTGCTCGGCGGACTGGCCTTCGGCAAGGGCGGACTGCTGCCGCTCAGCGCCAGTGAGGAGTTCGTCGCCACCGGCGCCGAGATCGGCGTCGTCCTGCTGCTGCTGATGCTGGGTCTGGAGTACACCGCCGCCGACCTGGTGACCAACCTCAAGGCGCAGTACCCGGCCGGCGCCGTCGACTTCCTGCTCAACGCGCTGCCCGGCGCGGCGGCCGCGCTGCTCCTCGGCTGGGGCCCGGTCGCCGCCGTGGTACTGGCCGGCGTCACCTGGATATCGTCCTCCGGGGTCATCGCCAAGGTGCTCGGCGATCTCGGCCGGCTCGGCAACCGGGAGACCCCGGTGATCCTCAGCATCCTGGTGCTGGAGGACCTCGCGATGGCCGTCTACCTGCCGATCCTGACCGCGCTGCTGGCCGGCGCCGGGCTGCTGGCCGGATCGATCACCCTCGCCATCGCGCTCGCCACCGCGGGCGCCGTGCTCTTCGTCGCGCTCCGCTACGGCCGGGTGATCTCGAAGTTCGTCTCGCACGACGATCCGGAGAAGCTGCTGCTGGTCGTCCTCGGGCTCACCCTGCTGGTCGCCGGCCTGGCGCAGCAGCTCCAGGTGTCGGCGGCGGTCGGGGCCTTCCTGGTCGGCATCGCCCTCTCCGGTGAGGCCGCCGAGGGCGCGCACACCCTGCTCAGCCCACTGCGGGACCTCTTCGCGGCGGTCTTCTTCGTCTTCTTCGGGCTCAGCACCGACCCCACCAGCATCCCGCCCGTCCTGCTGCCCGCCCTGCTGCTGGCCCTGGTCACCACGCTCACCAAGGTGGCCACCGGGTACTGGGCCGCCCGGCGGGCCGGGATCGCCGTACGCGGCCGCTGGCGGGCCGGCGGCGCGCTGGTCTCGCGCGGGGAGTTCTCGATCGTCATCGCCGGCCTGGCCGTCACCGCCGGCATCGAACCTGAGCTCGGACCGTTCGCCACCGCGTACGTGCTGATCCTGGTGGTCACCGGACCGCTCGCCGCCCGGTACACCCAGCCCGCGGTGGAGCGGCTCGGGGCGCTGCGCGAGCGCCGGCGGGGGCCCTGGGCTCCCGCCGACCCGGCGGTGCCGGCCGCCGAACGGCTGCCCGCCGCCGCGCCGGAGGGCGGTGCCGCGGACGGCGCCGCGCCGGACGGGGTCACCCAGGGGGAGCCGGCCGGCGGGCTTCCGCGCTGAGCACGGCCCCGGGGCGGGTCAGTCGAACCGATCCGCCCCGGGGTCCCCGTTCGTCCCCGTCGTCGCGTCGGGCCGGGCTCCCGCCGCCACGCCGGGCTCGGGCGGGGTGCCGGGCTCGGGCGGGGCGTCGCAGTTCGCACAGGTCCACGGCCCGAGCCGTTCGCGCACCCGCCCGCACTCCGGGCAGACCAGGTCCAGCCAACAGGCCGGTTCGCCGCCTTCGTCCATGCCGCCGATTCTGCCCGGCCCACCCCCTCAGGGGCGAGTAGACACTGTCTACTCGCCCCTGGTAGACAGGGCCCATGAACGATCAGGACACGGGGCTGCGCGCCCGACTGGTGGCGGCCGGCGTCCACCTGGTGACCGACCAGGGCGTCCACGCGCTCTCGCTGCGCGAGATCGCCCGCCACGCCGGGGTCTCGCACGGCGCGCCCCGCCGCTACTTCGCCACCCACGTCGAGCTGCTGTCCGCCATCGCCCGGCACGGCTTCGACGAACTCGCCGCCGCCCTGGCCGCCGCGGACGACACCGCCGGCACCGACCCGCGCGACCGGCTCGCCGCGCTGGCCCGCCGCTACCTCGACTACGCGGCCGACCGGCCCGGCATGTTCGAGCTGATGTTCCGCCACGACCTGCTGGAAGGCAGCGGGATCGGCCTGCGGCAGACCAGCCTCCCGCTCTTCGAGACCTTCGCCCGACTGGTCGCCCAGGTCCGGACACCGAGCGGCGAACACCCCGCGGCCGTCGCCGGAGCCCTCTGGGCCAACCTGCACGGCCTCGCCCAACTCCGCGCCTGGGGCAGCCTGCGGCTCGCCACCGGCGGCGACGACATCGAGCCGCTGCTGCACGCCGCCCTGGCCGCCCACCTCGGCCCGGCGGCCCGGTGACCACCTCCGCGCGGCGGCATCCCGCCGGCGCGGCCCCGGCCGCAGCCGGTTCGTCGGTCGCGCGGGACGGGGGTGTGGTGGTCGAGGGTGCCGGGGCTCACACCGAGCAGGCGCGCGATCGAGGGGATCGAGTACCCGACGTCGGGGAGAGTACTCGGCAAGGAGGACAGGAACATGAGCAACGAGTCGAGCACTGCCCCGGACCGGGACAGCGGGTTACGGACGATCGCGGATGAGTACCGGCTCTTCGCCGGACACCAGGCGAAGGGACACTCACCTCTCTACGAGGAGTTGAGCCTTGCCGTCGCCACGGACGAACGACTCCTCGCCCTGTTGCGCGCGCTTCCCCCGATCAAGCGTCAGCCCAACCTGCTGCTGGCCGTGGCCCGGCACCTGGGCGCACCCCTCGACCCGCACGGATTCCCGTCCTGGGTGGTGACGCGCTGGGACCGGGTGAGCTCGCTCATGCTCTCGCGGCTGACGCAGACCAACGAGAGCGCGCGGTGTGCCACCCTGCTGCCGCTGCTCGCCGCACTGCCGCAGCCGCTGGCCCTGATCGAGGTCGGAGCCTCGGCCGGGCTCTGCCTCTACCCGGACCGATATCGCTACCGCTACGACCATGACGACGTGTGGGGAGCTGCCGGGAGCCCCGTCACCCTGCCCTGCCGCACCACCGGGCCGGTGCCCGTGCCACGTCGGCTGCCCGAGGTCGTCCGGCGGGCCGGGGTCGACCTCAACCCGCTCGACCCGTCCGACCCCGAGGACGCCGGCTGGCTGGAGAGCCTGGTCTGGCCGGAGCAGACCGAGCGCCTGGAGCGGCTGCGCGGCGCCCTGGAGGTGGCCCGTTCCGAACCCGCGCACGTGATCCGCGGCGATCTGAACGAGGCGGTGAGCCGCCTGGTGGCCCAGGCTCCCGAGGGGTCCACACCCGTGGTCTTCCACAGTGCGGTCCTGGCCTACCTCTCCCCGGAGGCACGCCTGCGGTTCGCGCGGACGGTGCGGGACCTGCCGTGCCGCTGGATCTCCAACGAGGCGCCCGGCGTCCTCCCCGGACTGCTCGACCTCCTGCCCGAACCGGTCCCGAGCGACCGCGCCGCGTTCGTCCTCGCCCTCGACGAGCGCCCGGTCGCGTTCACCGGCCCGCACGGCGAGCGTCTCGACTGGTTCGCCGGGGCCGAACCGGCGCGCTCCGCCGGATAGGGGGCCCGCGCCAGTCGGTCGCACAGGTCCGTCCGGTCGTTCGCGGTGACCGCGACCGGCGTGCGGGGCCGGTGTTCCTCCGGCCGCCTTCGGGGCGGTGACGGTCACCGGCACCGCCGTTGTCGTCCGCGATGGCCCGGCGGCGGACGCGGGTGTCGCCGCGGGCCTCCGGCAGGCCGCGATGACCTCATTCCACCGGCGCCGACCGCCGGGTGGACCGGGCCGGCTTCCCCGGTTCCCCCGGCTCGACGGCTCCGACGGGTGCGACGGGTGCGACGGGTCCGACCGCCACGTCGACCGGACCGGCCGCCGCTTCGGCCGGACCAGCCGGTCGGCGGCGCACCGCCAACAGCCGCATCAGCCCGAGCTGGACCACCGCACCCAGCGCCATGCCGGCCCAGAGGCCGTCCACCCCGAACGGGCCCGACAGGACCACGCCGGCCGCGAGTTGGGCGGCGAGCCCGAGCAGCACGGCCACCACCAGCGGGCGCCCCGCGCCGGTCGCCTGGAGCACGCCGCCGAGCGCGACCACCAGGGCGTACGGCAGCAGGTAGAACCCGGTCATCCGCAGGAAGCCGACGGACTGGGCGGCCACCGCCCGGTCCTCGGTGAACAGCGCGGTGACCGGTACCGCCAGCGCCGCACAGAGCACGGCGGCGCCCGCGCCGAGCGCCCCGGCCAGCCGGGCGGTGTCGCGCCCCAGGGTGCGCAGCCCGGCCGCGTCCCCCGCGCCGGTGAGCCGGGCCGCCTCGATGGCGGCCGCCTGCCGGACGGCGTAGAAGGCCATGGTCACGACCATCAGCACGCGGTACCCGACCCCGTAACCGGCGACCGCCGGGACGCCGAAGGCCGCGACCAGGCCGAGCTGCGCCGTGCCGACGCCCATCCGGGCGGTGAAGTCGAAGCCGAACGGGGCCCCGGCGGCGACGATCCGACGGGCCTCCGTCAGGAGTCCGCCGGCCGGGGCGGCGAGCCGGTGCCGCCGCCGGAGCAGCACCGTGACGGCGAGGGTGACGGCGCGCGCGACGGTCAGGGCGAGCGCCGCGCCCGTCACGCCGAGGGCCGGGAACGGGCCGGGGCCGAAGATCAGCAACGGGTCCAGGACGAGCAGCAGGGCGTTGCTCACCAGGGCGAGCCGCATCGGCGTCCGGGTGTCACCGACGCCCTTGAAGAGCTCGTCGGCCACCCGCTGGCCGAAGAAGAGCCCGAACGCGGGGAAGGCCACCGCGAAGTAGTCCGCGGCGAGCCCGGCGGCGGGGCCGTCCAGGAAGGCCTCCGCGATCGCCTCGCGCAACAGGAAGCCCGGCACGGCGAGCAAGAGGCTGCCGCAGGCCCAGAGCCGCCAGGCCGCTCGCGCGGTGCGGCCGGCCGCCGACGGGTCCGCCGCGCCCACGGCGTGCGAGATCCGCAGGGTGGTGCCGGAAGCGACCACCAGGACCAGGCCGAGCAGGAGGTTCTCGACGGTGCCCGCGAGGGTGACGGCGGCGACGGCGTCCGCGCCGAGCCGGCCCGCCCAGAACGTCCCGATGGCGGTGGCGACCACCCCGGACAGGAGTCCGGCGTAGACCGGGCCCGCCAGCCCGAGCAGCCTCGACAGGTGTCCTCGCATACGTGCTCCCCCGAATTCCGCGGCCCGGTCGGCCGCCGCGCGCTATCACGAAGAGAGATACATCGATTCGATGCACCTCGGCAAGAGGTAGCATGACGGCCGGACAGAGCGTGCGACGACGGAAGGGCTGCACCGGTGCTCACCCTCGCGATCCTCGGCTTCCTGTACGACGAACCGCTGCACGGCTACGAGTTGAAGTCCCGGATCACCGGCCTGACCGGCCACGACCGACCCGTCAGCGACGGCGCGCTCTACCCCGCCATCGCCCGTCTGGAGAAGGCCGGACTGCTGGCGCGCCACCACGAACCGGGCAGCGGCGCCGTACCGAGGCAGGTCCTGCGGCTCACCGCCGACGGCCGGGCCGAACTGGAGCGCCGCCTGGCCGACCCGGCCGAGGTCGAGATCTCCGACCAGATCCGCTTCTTCACCGTGGCGACCTTCCTCGACCGCCTCGCCGACCCCGTCGCGCAGGCCGCGGTCCTGCGGCGCCGGCTGGCCTTCCTGGAGGCACCGAGCAGCTTCTTCTACGACGCGGGGGGCCGGCCGGTCACGGCCGAGCAGGAGCCCAACCCGTTCCGACGGGGCATGCTGCTGGTCGCCCGCGCGTCCGGCGCCGCCGAGCGGGCCTGGCTGGCCGAGACGATCGCCGACCTGGAGCGCGGCCGGGTCTCCTGAGGCCGGCCGGGCGGGCCCGGGGCCGGCCGGCACCGAGGCCTCCGGTGGCCGGCCGACCACCGGTCCGAACGGGCCCGTCGCATCCCGTTCCGGGCCCGGCGCGGGGCGGCGGAGTCGTCGCTATGATGTTCCGCCCCACACCGTGGCGCCGTCGCGGGGCGCACCGTACGCGCCGCGTCGTGCCCGCACCCCTGGAGGCCACCGTGCCCACTGCCGACACCGGAACCGCCCACCCGCGGGCGCTGACGCGGGACGGCATCCCCGGGTGGTTCTTCAAGCTCGACCAGGAGGCCTTCACCCACTTCCTCACCGGTCAGAGCGCCGCCGGCCACACCGGTGACATCCTCGAACTGGGCAGCTACCTCGGCCGGAGCGCCGTCCTGCTCGGCGATCAGCTCCGGCCCGGCGAGCAGCTGACCGTCTGCGACCTGTTCGACTCCGAGGCGGTCGACGCCGACAACGCCGCCGAGATGACGATGTCCTACCGCAGGACCCTGACCAGGAGCGCCTTCGAGGCCAACTACCTCACGTTTCACCCGCGGCTGCCGGTCATCGTGCAGGCCCCCACCTCGGTGCTGGCCGACCGCCGGATCCCGGACGGCAGCTGCCGCTTCGTCCACATCGACGCCTCGCACCTCTACGAACACGTCGCCGGGGACATCGAGGTGGCCCGGGCGGCGCTGAACGAGAACGGGCTGGTCGCGCTCGACGACTACCGTTCGGAGCACACCCCCGGCGTCTCGGCGGCGGTCTGGGAGGCCGTGTTCACCGGCGGCCTGCGGCCCGTGCTGCTCACCCCGATGAAGTTCTACGGCACCTGGGGCGATGCCGAGGCGCTGCGAACGCTGCTGCTCACCCGGGACTGGCGGGCCGACGGCTACACGGTGGACGAGGACTCCATCGCCGGCGCGCGGGTGGTGCGGCTGAACCACGCGGTCGGACCGGGCTCGACGCCGCCGCACCGCTCGGCCCCGCGCCGTCTGGCGCTGGACCTGCTGCCGCCGGTCGCCACCCGTGCGACCAGACGGCTCCTGCGGGCGCTGCGCGGGCGCCGGGCCGGCCGCCCGGTGGTCCGGAGCGGCCGATCAGCGGCCTGACCGGGCTGCCGGGCCGGGCGGGGCGGGTCGGTAGGCTGTCGCGATGCACCGGACCACCACTGCGCCGACCCGCTCCGAGCCGCCCGGATGAGCGCCTTCGTGCCGCCCGAGCCGCCGGCCTTCGCCGCCGCCTCGCCGCGCGAGCGGATCGCACGGGTCATCACCGAATCCCTGGCTCCCGCGCATCTGGTCGTCGCCCTGCTCCTGCTCGTCGGCGCGCACAGCACCGAGGGCTGGTCGGGGGCGGGCTGGGGCCTGCTCGCGGCACTGTTCTGCGGGGTGGTGCCGATCGGCATCATCGCCCTCGGGGTACGACGCGGCACGCTGACCGACAAGCACATCCGGGTCCGCCGCCAACGCGTGGTCCCGATGGCCGCCAGTCTGCTGTCGGTGGTGGCGGGAGTGACGCTGCTCTACACGCTGGGCGCTCCGGCGCCGGTCGGCGCGCTGGTCGTCGCGATGCTGGCCGGCCTGGTGTCGGCGCTGGCCGTCACGGTCCGGTGGCAGATCTCCCTGCACAACGCCGTGGCCGGGGGCGCCGCGATGATCCTGGTGCTGGCGTTCGGCCCGACGGCGCTGCCGGTGGCGGCGGCCGCACCGGTGGCGGTCGGCTGGTCGCGGCTGGTGCTGAAGGCCCACACGCCCGCGCAGGTGCTCGCCGGCACGGCGCTCGGCGGCGTCTGCGCGCTGGTGTTCGCCCTGCTGCGCTGAGCCCCGCGCCCCGGCCGTGCCTTCTCGGTTCTCCGCTCTCCGCTCGCGGTGCCCCTGCGGTCGCCCGATAGGGTCGGCGGGTCGCTGCCGGGCCGGGCCTTGAGGAGAGTCTCGTTGGAGCCGTTCACGCTGCCGGACACGGAGCAGCTGCCCGAGGTGCTGCTCGAACTCGCCGTCCCGTTCGAGGAGGTGAACGCCGTCCTCGCCGCACGCACCGCACTGGCCCGGGACCGCGGGCTGCGGTCCGCGTTCGACGAGGCCCTGCGCGAGCAGGCGGCGGCGATCGGGACGGTCGGACGGCCCTCCGGTCTCGGCGGCGGCCGACCGGCGGGGTTCGAGGCCGCCGGACACCTCCTGACCCTGCTCTTCGTCGCCCTCGCCCCGCACACCCGCGCCTACCACCGCGCCCTCGGCATCAGCCCGGCGGTGAGCCGCACCACCCTGGCCGATCTCGGCCGGCAACTGGCGGTGAGCCGTTGGCGCGGCCACCCCGACGGGCTCGGCAACCCCTCCTGGCTGACCCTGCACTTCCGCGGCGAGCTGTACCAGCTCGGGCGCCTCCAGTTCCAACGCAAGCGGCTCACCGGCCCGGACGCCTCGGCGGCCGCCGCGGCCGGCTTCGGCCCGTGGTGCCTCCAGCTCCACATCCCCGACCACTGCGGCCCGCTCTCCCCCGAGGCCTGCGACCGCGCGCTCGCCCGGGCCCGCGGCTTCTTCGCCCGGCACTTCCCGACCGAGCCGTACCCGGCGGCCTGCGTCTTCTCCTGGCTGCTGGACCCTCAACTCCGCCGCTACCTGCCGGCGGAGTCCAACATCATCCGCTTCCAGCGGCGGTTCACCCCGCTGCGCCCACCCGGCGAGCCGGAGGACGACAACCCGCTGCGCTACGTCTTCGGCGACACCGACCGCCCGCTCGACACCCTGCCCCGGGACACCCCGCTCCAGCGCGCCCTGGTCGACCACCTGCGCGCGGGCGACCACTGGTACGTCGGCGGCGGATGGCTGTGGCTCGACGAGGACGGCGACCGACGGGGCCGGGCCACGACTCCCCTCGGGCCGGGCCGCGCACCTGGTCACGGCGGACGGGAGCGGCCGTCGGAGGCCGAGCCTCCGGCATCGGAGTGATCGCCTGAACGGGCTTCTCCGGGCGGGAGGGCCGTCGCACCCGGCCCGCTCGCGATGCGCCGAGCGGATCGCCGGGCGGATCGTGGACCGGACCGTGGACCGGATCGTGGACCGGATCGCCGGGCGGCACCCGTCGCGTCCCGAGCGACCCGACGGCTTCGGCAGGGCCTGGGAGTTGGGGTTCCCGTAGGACCGAACCGCTCGGGGTCGGTCCCGTCCACCGGGTGGACACCACCCGGCCGGTCGCCCTCCCGGCGCCGGCGTCGGCCCTCGGCGCCGCCCGCCGACCGATGGGCGAAGGCGGCGATGCCGGCCCGTGGCCGATGAGGGGCCGACCCTCGGAGCGGCCCTCAGGCCGGCACCCGGCGGGCGGCCCCGCCGGCGCGAAGCGTGGGTCGGTCCATGCCGGTGGCGTGGCCCGCCCTCCTCGGCCATTCATATGCCCTTCCTATTGATATGAATGCCTATCACTCGCACGAGGGAACTTCTCTTAAAGATTTGCCCACGGAACATTAAAGGTCGCATAGTGAGAACGCCTCATTTGGTTCTAGCAATAGCCAAGTTCAGGCAAAGTTCCGTGCGCTTCGCGTTCGGGTGGCGGCCCGCTGTCGGCCGGCTCGACCACCCCCCGCGCGGCGCCCCACCTCGGCAAGTGAGGAGAGAGCAGTGCTTCACGGAGACACGGCACCGGGCTACGGCCGGCGCCTTCGCGAGGAGATCGCGACCCAGGGGACGACCCCGCTCATCGGCGTCTACGACATGTACTCGGCGTCGATCGCGGCCGAGCACTACAACGGGATGTTCGTCTCGGGCTTCGGCTTCGCGGCGTCCTACTACGGTCTGCCCGACATCGGCTTCATCGCCTGGCCGGACATGGTGGCCTTCGTCGAGCGCCTGCGCGGGGCGTTCCCCCAGCAGCACCTGCTGGTCGACATCGACGACGGGTACGTCGATCCGGAGGTGGCCTGCCATGTGGTGCGCAGGCTGGAGCGGATCGGTGCCTCCGGCGTCATCCTGGAGGACCAGAAGCGCCCGCGCCGCTGCGGCCACGCCGACGGCAAGCAGGTGCTGCCGCTGGAGGAGTACCTGGAGAAGCTCGACCAGGTCCTCGCCGCCCGGACCGACCTCGTGGTGGTGGCCCGGACGGACGCCACCGAGGAGAGCGACATCCTGCGGCGGGCCGAGGCGCTCGCCGCCACCGAGGCCGACGTCGTCCTGGTGGACGGGGTGCGCAGCGAGGAGTGGATCCGGCGGATCCGGCGGGTGGTGGGCGACAAGCCGCTGCTGTTCAACCAGATCGCCGGCGGCAAGTCCCCCCGGCTCTCGCTGTCCGAGCTCGGTGAGCTCGGCGTGGACGTCGCCATCTACAGCACGCCGTGCCTGTTCGCCGCGCACCGGGCGATGGACGAGGCGCTGGCTGGGCTGAAGGTCGCGGACGGCCGGCTGCCGGCTCCCGCCGAGGAGAGCCCGCAGATCGGCGTCCGGGAGTCCACCGAACTGCTGGAGCGGAACATCGCCCACCCGCGCCGGCGCGAGGCGGTGCGGGCGTGACGTCCGTACCGGGCGGCCCGGCGTCGGGCCGGGCACCGGGTGGCGTGGCGCCGCTCGGCCCGACGCCGCGGGCCCTGGCGCCAGGGCCCGCGGTCCGGTGGCGCCTGGTCAGCGCCGGGCTGCTGGGCGGCTGGGTCGTGCTCGGTGCGGCCGCCTCGCCCGCGACGGCGGGCGGCAGCCTGATCACAGTGATCGACAACTCGCACGCGGACTCGCTGGTGAGTACGGACTCGCTCCTGGAGATCGACAAAGCGGGCAACGTCCAGACCGGTCAGGGCACCGCCGGCAGCGACCACGGCCCTGCCAATGCGCTGGTGGGCGCGCTGGTGGGGAGCGCTCCGGTCAGCGCGGTCGACACCTCGGCGGGGAGCGGCGAATGAGCGGCGGGCTCCGGCACCGGGCTCCCGGCCCACGGCCCGGTGCCCGTGATCCCGGTCCTCCGGAGCCGGAGGCACCGGACCCGGGGGCACCGCAGCCGGGGGCACCGCAACCGGACGTGGCGGTCCGGGTGGCCGCGCTCCCGGGGTACGGGCCACCGGCACCGGGTGCGGTGCCAGGCTCGGTACCGGGCTCGGCACCGGGTGCGGGTGCGGCGCCGACCGCCCCACCCGCGCCGGGTCGGCAACGGCCCGGGCTTCGACTGCGGGGGCTCGACCCCTACGTGGCAGTGTTGGCAGGCACGGTGCTGCTCGCCGCGCTGCTGCCCGTCACCGGTCGGGCCGCCCGCGCGGCCGAGCTGGCCTGCGACCTCGCGGTCGCGTTGCTCTTCTTCCTGTACGGGGCCCGGCTCTCCGCGCGCGAGACCCTGGCCGGTTTGCGCCACCTTCGGCTGCACGGGCTGGTCCTGGCCTGCACCTTCGTCCTCTTCCCCCTGTTCGGGCTCGCCACCGCCCTGCTGACGCCCCGCCCGCTCACCGAACACCTGCAGACCGGAGTGCTGTTCCTCTGCCTCGTCCCGTCGACGGTGCAGTCCTCGGTGGCGCTCACCGGCGCCGCGCGGGGCAATGTCCCGGGAGCGATCTGCGCGGGTACCTACTCCAGCCTGGCCGGCCTGCTGCTGACGCCGCTGCTGGCCGCCTGGCTGCTCGGTTCCCGCACCGCCCTGTCCGCCGACGGCCTGGTGCGGATCGGCGCACAGTTGCTCGCTCCGTTCCTCCTCGGGCAGGCGCTGCGGCCACGCATCGGAGGCTTCCTGGCCCGGCACAAACGCCTGCTGACCCCGGTGGACCGGGCGTCGATCCTGCTGGTCGTCTACACCGCGTTCAGCGCGGCGGTGGCCCAGGGCATCTGGAGCATGACCACTCCGGGTGCGCTGCTCGGCCTGCTGGCGGTCCTGCTCCTGCTGCTCGCCACCGCCCTCGGCCTCGCCCGGCTCGGCGCCCATCTGCTCGGGCTCGACCGGGAGTCCACCATCGCGGCCGTTCTCTGCGGTTCGCAGAAGAGCCTGGCGAACGGTCTGCCGATGGCCACCGTCCTGTTCGGTCCGCAGGCCGGGCTCCTGGTGCTGCCGCTGATGGTGTACCACCAGCTCCAACTGGTCGTCGGCACTGTGCTCGCCGGCCGCTGGTCGCGGGCCCCGGACCTCACCGGGGCCGGCTCGCCCCCACCCGAGGCGGGGTCCGAGGCCGATCCGACGGGCGACCCGCACGGCACGCCGGAGGTCACCCGGAGCAGATCCGGGTGACCCTGCTCCGGCAAGCGCATCGGGCCGGGAGGCTCCGGGCGGTGCATGCGTGCGGGCCCCCGACCGGCCGCGTGTTCCCCAGGCGGCCTTCACGGGCGTTCACCTGGGGAGCACGGCACCGCACGACACCAGGGTCGCTACCGGGAACGCTGGATGGAGAACTCGTTGCCGTCGGGGTCGAGCATCATCACCCGGCCGCCATCGCCCTCACCTCCACCGGCGTCGGCGCCTGCGCGCGTCGCACCGAGCGAGGTCAGGCGGTCCACCTCCGCCTCCCAGTCGGCACCGGCGGGGAGCGCCAGCTCGAAGGACAGCCTGTTCGTGCCCGTCTTCGGCGCCACCGGAGGACCACCCCATGTGATCTTCGTGCCACCGTCCGGTGATTGGATCGCGGTCTCCTGGTCCTGGTCCCAGACCAGCGGCCACCGCAGCGCCTCGCTCCAGAAGTAGCCGACCTCCTGGGTACCGTCGCAGGCCAGCGCTCCGATGAAGCCGGTGTCGGCGAGGAATGTGTTGCCCGCCTGGATGACGCAGAACTCGTTGCCGTCCGGGTCGGCGAGCACCACGTGCCCCTCTTCCGGGAGTTGGCCCACGTCGATGTGCTTTCCACCGAGCTCCAGCGCCCTGGCCACCGTCCGCCGCTGATCCTCCGGGGAGGCGCTCGTCAGGTCGAAGTGCGCCCGGTTCTGGCCCGTCTTCGGCTCCTGGCCCGGCAGGAAGCGGATGCGGAACCCAGCGGCGTCCGGGGGCAGGATCGCGATGCCGTCATCCGGACCGTCGGCCAACTCCCACCCCAGGACGCCGGACCAGAACCGCGCCAGGCCCGACGGCCTGGTCGCGTGGAAGCAGATCGCGAACAGTTTACTGGTCATACCCCGTGCGTCTCCGATTCGCTGACGGCCGACACGGCGCCTCGGCCTCCCCGGGGACGCAGCCTAGGGGTGGCCGTGCGGCACCCGCATCCGAGTTTCCGCCGCGACGGCCGCTCCCCGGTCCGCCCGGTCCCGTCGAACGCGCCGGAGGACCGTGCTCACCGGACGTAGTAGGGACGCTGGTGCGCGGCGACCGGCGGGGACTGGTACGTCCACACTCCGGCGGCGGGCGCGGTCCCGACGAGCCGGCCGAGGTCGTCGACGGCCTCCCCCTCCCGCTCACTCACCCCCACCTCCCCGGACCGGTCGAGGCGATCGGACCGGTCGGACCGGTCGAGCCGGTTACCGAGGGAGAGGCGGACCCGATCCGCGCCGCGGTCGTCCAGCGCGTAGAACCGGTAGGCCTGGTGCACGTTGAGCGGCCCGGCCAGCAGTCGGCCCTCCTCGTCGGTGCCGTAGCCGGTGATCGGCGTGTTGACGACCGCCTCGGGTGTGAGGCCCACGAGGTCCGCCTCGATCGAGAACAGTTCTCCGTCGTGCCGGATCAGACCGTCCGGGCCGAGCGAGGCCCGTCGGCAGGAGACCGACCAGTGCTCGCGCACGGAGGCCGCGTTGAGCGAGGGCATCACCGCCTCGAACCAGCCGGGCCGCTTCGGCTCGGCGTAGAGCCTGCGGCCCGCGTCGATGGCGAGCGGGTTGTCGCACAGGACGTTCATCCGGGCGATCCCGAGGAGCTTGGTCTGGTCGTATCCCCGGGCGTACTGCCCGTAGTCGAGCTCGGGCAGGCGCTCCTCGGCGAACCGGGGGTGGGCGATGACGTTGATCTCCACCTCCTGGGTGATCCCGCCGCCGCCCGGGTACTGCGCGAAGTAGAGCTGGTAGTTCAGCGAGACGCAGGCCATGCCGTCGAACAGCGCGACGGCCAGGCCCGGGTGGCGCTTGGCGAGCAGGTCCCGGCACGGGCCCGGGGCGACCAGGTAGTCCACCCCGATGTTGTGCAACGCGCCGTAGTGGAAGGGCAGGTGGTACGGCTCCGGGACGGGCGGGAGCGGCAGGGCGGCCATCAGGACTCCGTCAGGTGGGGGGCGGGTGCGGGCGGGCCCGCCGGTGCGCCGACCGTCGCCGGGCGGTGCAGCGCCAGCAGGTCGCGGTGGATACGCTCGGCGCTGCGCAGCGCGAGCGCGGCCATGGTGAGCGAGGGATTGGAGGTGCCGAGCGAGGGCATCGAACCGCAGCCGACGGCGTAGAGATTGGGGTGGTCCCAGCAGCGCTGCCACTGGTCGACGACGGAGTCGGCGGGCGACTCGCCCATGATGTGCGTGCCGCCGGCGTGACCCGCGCCGCGGTAGGCGTAGGGGCGGCCCTCGTGTTCCAGCCGGCCCGGCCAGCGCGGCCCGGCCTCGTAGCGGGTGTGGTCCTCGGCGCCGAGCAGGGCGAACACCTGGTCGGAGACGGCGCGGGCCGAGGCCATGCCCCGCCGCACGTACCCGGAGAGGTCGTAGTGCAGGGCGGGTCGGGGCAGTCCCAGCCTGTCCCGTCGGCCCGGGTCGAGGGTGACGCGGTTGGCCGGGTCGGCCGGCTGCTCCAGCTCGAACTGGAGCGCGAACTGCCGGCCGAGCCGGTCACCCAGCCGCTCGCGCAGTTCCTTCCCGCGCACCCCGGCGGTCAGCAGCTCCGCGACGTCGACCTGCGGCGGACCGGCGGCCCAGGACCAGCCCCAGTTGCCGATCTCGACCCGGAACGGCGCACGGCGCCGGCGGCCCGCGCCGAACCGGAAGGCCTCCAGCCCGCTGGTCGACCCCGGACCTCGGTAGGGGCCGACGGGCCGCGGCATCAGGCCCCAGGTGAGCAGGGCCGGGTGGTCCATCAGGTTCCGGCCGACCTGGTCGCTGCGGTTGGCCAGGCCGGACAGGAGCAGCAGCCGGGCGTTCTCGATCGCGTGGGCGGCCAGCACGACCAGGTCGGCCTCGACCCGGTGGGTGGCGCCGCCGGACAGGTAGTCGACGCCAGTGATCCGGCCGGTGTGATCGGCGGTCACCCGGCTGACCACGGCGTCCGTCCGCAGTGCGACGGTCGGGGACCAGCGGGCCTGGGTGCGCAGCGGCGTGTACTTGGCACCGGTCGGGCAGATCGGGACACAGCTGGCACTGCCCGCACAGGGGGTACCGGACGCCCCCGACCCGTGCGACGACGCCCCCGCCGGTCCGCCGGGCAGTCCGTTGCGGGCGTGCGGAGTGGCGGTGACGGCGAGGTGCGCCGGCTCGGCGACCTCGGGGTCGCGGACGGTGCGGCCGTCGAGGGCCCGGGCCAGTTGCCGGTCGAGGTAGCTGGGGGCGATGGCGCGGGTCGGGAAGGCGTAGCCGTCCGGGATGGGCAGGCCGACGGCGGCCCGCTGCTGGTCCGCGTCGGCGGCCACGCCGAGCTCCCGTTCGGCCTGGCGGTAGTACGGTTCGAGGTCGTGATAGCCGATCGGCCAGTTGCGGCCGTGGCCGAGGTCGCCGGTGCGGAAGTCCTCGGGGTGCATCCGCGGGGCGAGCCCGGTCCACAGCAGCCCGGTGCCCCCATTGACCCTCAGGTAGCCGCTGGCGTAGGGCAGGGGTCCGTGCTGCACCAGGTAGCCGGTCGCGTCGAAGCCGCCGTCCGCCCGCCCGGCGAGATCGCTCACGTCGGGGGACGGCGCGTCCTCGCTGAGCGGGTACGGGGAGGTGGGCGTCCCGCCTCCGGCGGCACGGTACGCCGTGGCGGTGGCAGCGGCGCCGCGGGCCGGGTGGCCGGCCTCCAGGACGAGGACGCGCCAGCCCTGCGCTCCGAGGCGCTCGGCGACGAGAGAGCCGGCGAAGCCCGCGCCGACCACGACGGCGTCCCAGCGCGCGTTCACCGGCCACCGCCCTGCTGCGGCGCCTCGGCCCAGCTGCCGTGGCCGGGCGCGACGGCCCCGGGCGGCGCGCCCTGAAAGGTGCGCCACATCAGCCCGCGGTCGTAGGCGCGGGGCGAGGAGGGCGGCTCGCCCGGCCAGGCTCCGACGTACCAGAGGTGGATGAGGGCGTGTTCGTCGCGGACACGGCGGGCCAGCAGGGTGCGGTGGTGCTCGTGGGCCATGCCGGTGTCGCGCAGCTCCGTCTCGTCGAAGCCGGTGAGCCCGGCGGAGACCCGGAGGAACGCGTCGAAGTCGGCGAGGTCGTCGTGGTCGGCACCCTCGAAGTCGTCGGGATCGTCGCGGTCGTGACGGTGGTCGTGCCGGTGGTCGTGCCTGTCGTCGTGGTGGTCATGGTCGTCGTGGTGGTCGTCGATGGTTGGCAACCCGGGCACCCCCATACGTGAGCACGGCCATGCGTGCGTCCTGCCCTGCGCGAGCACTGCATGGCCGAGGCATGACACAACGGTGGCGCGGCCCGACCACCGCAGTGATCGTCCCTCCCGGTTCCGCAAGGATGGGGCGGATGCCCGGTACTGCTCCTCTCTGATCGACCAACGGCTACTTGGCGCAGGAATCTGATCGCCTGAGCCATCGGAAGTGAGCGAACCATCAGCATCCGGGCGAGGCCCCGTGGCGTCCTCCGACGCGTCGTCCAGCGCCCGGACCTCCGCCGCCGACGGTCCACGGCTCCGCGCGCCGATTCCCCCGGGCGGCGCAGCGCAGCGCGCGCGAACGGCGGACGGCTGCGATCTTCGGAGCACACGGCGGTGCACCGTCGTCCGCAAGGCGTCACCAACTGGAGGTCCTGATGTGGCAGGCTCCCCCCGCGCCCGCTCCGATGGACAGCGAGTGGCTGCCGGTCCTGGACATGCCCCCGCCGGGGCTCCAGAACAGGCTCACCGTCCTGGTGCGGATCCTGCTGCTGATTCCGCAGTTCGTGGTGGTCTGGGCGTTGTCGGTGGTGGCCTTCTTCGTCACCGTGATCGGCTGGTTCGGCGCGCTGTTCCTCGGCCGGCTGCCGGGCTTCGCCGCCGACTACCTGTCCGGCTACGTCCCCTACGAGACCCGGGTGGACGCCTATCTGATGCTGACCCACGACCGCTACCCGCCGTTCGCGTTCCGGACCCCCGGCTACCCCGTGCAGGTCGAACTGCGGCCCGGTGAACTCAACCGGCTCGCGGTGTTCTTCCGGATCGTGCTGGTCATCCCCGCGATGATCATCCAGGCCGTGCTGTACGCCGGCTGGTGGGCGGTGTCCTTCATCAGCTGGTTGGTGGTGCTGATCCTGGGCCGGATGCCGCAGCCGCTGTTCGAGGCCACGGCGGCGATCCTGCGCTACCGGATGCGGTACACGGCGTACCTGCTGATGCTCACCTCCGCCTACCCGAAGCGGCTGTTCGGCGACGAGCCGGCCCCAACGGCGGGCGGGGCCGCTCCGCCGAAGGGCGGGCCGGTCTCCGGGACCCACCCGCTGGTGCTGAGCGGAGGCGGGCGCGGGCTGCTGGTGGCGTTCCTCGTGATCGGGGTGCTCTCGTCGAGCGCCGGTTCGATCACCACCACGTTCACGGACGACGATGACGACACCAAGAACGTCACCGGCCCGCTGGTCCCCGGGCCCCTGACGCCCGGACCGCCGCAGACGGGCCCGCTGCCGACGGACCCGGTCGCGGCCACCGGCTGACCACCTACGGACCACCCACCCCCACCGGGCACGGCGGCGGACGCGCCCACCAGCCCCGGGAGCGTGGGGGGGGGCCCGGGCAAACCCGCCCCCCCCCCCCCCCCCCCGCCCCCCCGGGAGTATAAAAAAAAAAACACAGCCGCCCCCCCCACAAGAGTTATAAAA
>NZ_JBHYYB010000102.1:0-33157 GCF_042752535.1 Kitasatospora sp. NPDC059327
GGCCAGACCGTCGTCATGGTCACCCACGACCCCGTCGCCGCCGCCTACGCCGACCGCGTCGTCTTCCTCGCCGACGGCCGCATCGTCGACGAACTCCCCAACCCCACCGCCGACACCGTCCTGGACCGCATGCGCCGCTTCGACGCCAAGGGCCGGACGAGCTGACGCTCCGCCGGCAGCAGCCCGTCCCTTCGTAGACCTCAGGACACCCCATGTATCGCACCGCACTGCGCAACGTGCTGGCCCACAAGGGCCGACTGCTGATGACGGCGCTGGCCGTCATGCTGGGCACCGCCTTCGTCGCCGGCACCATGGTCTTCTCCGACACCTTCGGCAAGGCCATGCGGGACAGCAACTCCAAGAGCTACTCGGACGTTTCGGTCCAGATCGTCGACCGGGCGGCCGGGTCCTCCGCCTCCGCCCGGGAGAAGAGCGAGAAGAGCGCGGCCACCCTGACGGACGCCACCGTCCAGCAGCTCGGCGCGCTCCCCGGCGCCGCCTCGGCCCGCGGCGTGGTCAGCGGCTTCACCGGCGTCGCCGACAAGAGCGGCAACCTGATCGGCCAGGCCTGGTCCGCGAAGGGCGTCAACTTCGCCCCCGGTGCGGACGGCAGGGACGCCCGCTACCCGATGGCCGAGGGCCAGGGCCCGAAGAGCTCCAAGGAGATCGCGCTCGACCGCACGACCGCCGACAAGGGCGGCTACAAGGTCGGCGACACCGTCCGGTTCGCCTCCAACGGCCCGGTGGCCGAGGCGAAGCTCACCGGCGTGTTCACCACCGACGACCCGGTGGTGAACACCGGCGGCACACTCACCCTGTTCGACCGCGCCACCGCCCAGCAGCTGCTGCTGGAGCCGGGCCGCTACAGCAGCGTCGTGCTCGCCGCCAAGCCCGGCACCAGCCAGGACGCGCTGCTCGCCCAGGTCCAGGAGAAGCTCCCGGCCGGCCAGCAGATCGACATCGAGACCGGTCAGCAGCTCAAGGACGACGAGCAGAAGATGATCACCAGCGGCACCGACGGCATGCGCACCATGCTGCTCGCCTTCGCCGGGATCTCGCTCTTCGTCGGCATCTTCATCATCGCCAACACCTTCACCATGCTCGTCGCCCAGCGCACCAAGGAGCTCGCCCTGCTGCGGGCGATCGGTGCCAGCCGCAAGCAGGTCACCACGTCCGTGCTGATCGAGGCCCTGGTGATCGGCGCCCTCTCGGCCGCAGCCGGCCTGGTGGTCGGCATCGGGATCGGCGCCGGGCTGCAGTCCGTGGTCCACGCGCTGAACGACGGCCTGCCCACCGGCTCGCTGGTGATCAAGCCGGTGACCGTGGTGGTCACCCTGGTGGTCGGCGTCCTGGTCACCGTCCTCTCGGCCCTGCTGCCCGCGATGCGCGCCTCGAAGATCGCCCCGGTGGCCGCGATGAGCAGCGGTGACCAGCCGAGCAGTCAGAAGAGCCTGCTGATCCGCAACACCATCGGCTCGGTCCTCACCGCGGGCGGTGGCGCGCTGATCGCCTACGGGGCCTCCACCGGCAACAGCGACGGCCGCGTGCCGGTCGCCCTCGGCGCCGTGGTCGCCCTGGTCGGCATCTTCATCCTGCTGCCGCTGCTCTCCCGCCCGGTGATCGCCCTGATCGGCCCGGCACTCGGCAAGCTGGCCGGCACGCCCGGCAAGCTCGCCCGGCAGAACGCCGTGCGCAACCCGCGCCGCACCGCGGCCACCGCGGCCGCCCTGACCATCGGCCTGACCCTGGTCACCGGTCTGACGGTGATCGGCGCCTCGGTCGGCGGGGCCCTCGACAAGGCCGTCACCAGCGCGATGAAGGCCGACTACCTGATCTCGACCGCGAACAACATGAGCCTGTCGCCGAAGATCCCGGCCGAGGTCGCCAAGACGGCCGGGGTGGCCGCCTCCTCGCCGCTCACCACGGTCTACTGGGAGCTGAACGGCACGACCAAGTCGATCAGCGGCCTGGACGCGAACAGCTTCGACAAGCTCGTCTCGGCCAAGCTGACCAGCGGCTCGACCGCCAACTTCGCCCAGGGCCAGATCCTGATCGACACGGACGTGGCCAAGAAGAACGGCGTCACCGCCGGCTCGCCGCTGACCGTCACCTACCCGGACGGCTCCACGGGCCGGATCACCGTCGGCGGCGTCTACGAGGCGAGCGCCATGCTCGGCCCGGTCGTGCTGGCCAACAGTGAGATCGTCAAGCACGACCCCGAGCCGTACATCAGCGACGTGCTGGTCAAGGGCACCGACGGTGCCACCGACTCGCTGAAGAAGGCGCTCAAGGACTCCACCGGCGCCAACCCGGTGATCGAGGTGAAGTCCAAGCAGGACGTCCGGGACGACTTCAGCCAGATCATCACCATGGCGCTGAACATGATGTACGGCCTGCTGGCGATGTCCGTGCTCGTCGCGGTCCTCGGTGTGGTCAACACGCTGGCCATGTCGGTCTTCGAGCGCAAGCGCGAGATCGGGATGCTGCGGGCGATCGGCCTGGACCGCGGCGGCATCAAGCGGATGGTCCGTCTGGAGTCCGTGGTGATCTCGCTCTTCGGTGCCGGCATCGGTGTCGTGCTCGGCTGCTACATGGCCTGGGGGATCCTCGGCACGCTGAAGTCCGGCATGGCGGGCCTGACCACCACGCTCCCGTTCGGCCAGCTGCTGCTCTTCCTCGTGCTCGCCGGGGTCGTCGGCCTGGTGGCCGCGATCTGGCCGGCCCGCCGGGCGTCCAAGCTGGACATCCTGGCGAGCATCAAGACCGACTGACCGCCGGCGCCGGGCACCGCACCGGCGCCGCACACGGGAAGACCCCCACCGGAGGGTTCGGTGGGGGTCTTCCCGTACTTCTGTACTCCGCCCGACTCGCACAGCCGGCTGAGCACCACGGAGGTCGTGGTCCGGCGACGCTGCCGGGCGGAGGGCCTCCGACTCATTTCCCGGTGCTCCCACACCGGGATCTCAGTCGCTTACTTGCTGGCGAGCTCCTTGTCGGCGGCCGGCTTGGCGGCCTCGACCGGCTTCGGCGCGGGCGCCGCGGCCTCCTGGAACGCCTCGAACGGCTTCTCCATCTGGGCCAGGCCGACGGCCTCGCGCTTCAGGAACACGGCCAGGGTCCAGTCGGTGAAGACGCGGACCTTGCGGTTCATGGTCGGGACCATGGCGCCGTGGTACAGGCGGTGGAACCACCAGGCCGGACGGCCCTTCAGCTTGTACTTGCCGAAGAGGATCGCCACACCCTTGTGCAGGCCGAGACCGGCCACCGCACCGAGGTTCTTGTGCTTGTACTCGGCCTGCGGGAAGCCGCGCATGCCCGAGATGACGTTGTCGCCGAGGACGGCGGCCTGACGGACGGCGTGCTGCGCGTTCGGCGGGCACCAGGCGCCCTCGCCGGCGGCGAGGTCCGGCACCTGGGCGTTGTCGCCGGCCGACCAGACGTAGTCGAAGCCCTTGACCTGGAGGGTCGGGGCGGTGTCGACGTGGCCGCGCGGGCCCAGCGGCAGGCCGAAGTTGGCCAGCACCGGGTTCGGCTTCACGCCGGCCGTCCACACGATGGTGGAGGCATCGGCCTCGACGCCGTTCTTCAGCACGACGTGCTGGTCGACGCAGGAGTCCATCGAGGTCTCGATGTAGATCTCGATGTTGCGCTCTTCGAGCTTCTCCTTGGTCCACAGACCGAGGTCCGGGCCCATCTCCGGGAGGATGCGGTTGGCCGCCTCCACCAGGATGAAGCGCATGTCGTCACGGCTGACGGTCTTGTAGATCTTGGCGGCGTCGCGCGCCATGTCCTCGATCTCGGCGATCGTCTCGACACCGGCGAAGCCACCGCCGACGACGACGAAGGTCAGCGCCTTGCGGCGGATCGCCTCGTCCGTGGTGGACTCGGCCTTGTCCAGCTGCGCCATGACGTGGTTCCGGAGGCTGATGGCCTCCTCGACCGTCTTCATGCCGATGCCGTGCTCCGCCAGACCCGGGATCGGGAAGGTGCGGGAGACCGAGCCGGTCGCGACGACCAGGTACTCGAAGGGCAGCTCGTACGAGTCGCCGGCCGCCGGCTGGATGGTGGCGACCTTGCGGGCGTGGTCCACACCGGTGACAGCACCGGTGAGCACCTCCGCCTTCTTGAGGGCGCTGCGCAGCGGCGCGACGAGGTTGCGGGGCGCGACGTTGCCGCCGGCCGCCTCGGGGAGGAAGGGCAGGTACGTCATGTACGACCGCGGGTCGACGACCGTGACGGTCGCTTCGCCATAGCGCATCTTCTTGAGGATGCGCATCGCGGCATACAGGCCGACGTAACCACCGCCGACAATGAGGATGCGAGGACGCTCCGTGGTGCTCATATCGGAAAGTATCCAGCACCGTCCGGAGCAGCCTTCGTGAGGCCGGTCACAAGCTCCTGGACACCCTGTGCTACACTTCGCGGCCACTTTCGCGGCCCCGGACGGCCGCCTCCCGGCCCGTCCGCCACCGCCGTGCGGACGCGGACGCGGACGGCCCGGCTGAGCAGCAACGATCCATGGGGCGCCTGGGTTCCCGCGCGTGATTTCGATTTTCAAACCTGTGCGGGAGCCCCACCTGCGATCCAACGGGCGACACGGCGGATAGGCCTTCGGTCCCACATTTCGGACGTAGCGGACCGGAAGGTGCGACGAATGACCGGAACCTCATGTGAAGAAATTCACGAACTTTTCCGCAGAGCCCCGGGCGCGCCCCGGCCCCGGACCCCTCGCAGGGGCTCCGGGGCCGGTCCGGTAAGGCTCACGCCCGGTCAGGACGCCATACTCCAGGCGATGCCGTCCAGGATGTCGTGCTCGCTGACGACCAGCTCGGCGGCACCGGTCCGCTCCATGATCTCCAGCAGCTCCAGCGCGCCGGCCGCGATCACGTCCACCCGGCCGGGGTGCATCGACGGGATCGCCGCGCGCTGGGCGTGGGTGGCGGAGAGCAGCTCGGCCGCGATCCGGGCCACCTGCTCCCGCCCGATCCGCGAGTGGTGGATCCGCTCGGAGTCGTAGACCGGCAGGTCCTGGACGATCGCGGACACCGTGGTGACCGTCCCGGCCAGGCCGACCAGGGTGGCCGCGCCGGTCAGCGGGACGACCTCGGCCGCCTTGTCCAGCTCGGCCCGGACGTGGGCCCGCGCCTCGGCGATCTGCTCGGCCGAGGGCAGCTCGGCCCCGCCGAAGTGGCGCTCGGTCAGCCGCACGCACCCGATGTCGACCGAGCGGGCCGCCTGGACGTCCTCGCCGCCGAGCACGAACTCGGTGGAACCGCCGCCGAGGTCGAAGACCAGGTACGGCGCCGGGAACTGCCCGCCGCCGAGCTCCTTGGTGGCGCCGACGAAGGAGAGGTGCGCCTCCTCCTCGCCGCTCACCACCTCCGGAGCAACGCCCAGGATGTCGCGCACGCCCTTGGCGTACTCGTCACTGTTCTCGGCGTCCCGGGAGGCGCTGGTGGCGACGAAGCGGATCCGGTCCGGCCCCACCCCGAAGCCGGAGATGACCTCGGCGTACTCGCGGCAGGCCGCGAAGGTGCGCGCCAGCGCGTCCGGGTGCAGCCGGCCGGTCCGGTCCACGCCCTGGCCCAGCCGGTTGACGATCATCCGGCGGTCGAGGTCGGTGATCGCCCCGGTCTCCGGGTCGAGGTCGGCGACCAACAGCCGGATCGAGTTGGTGCCGCAGTCGATCGCGGCGACCCGGGTGACGCTCATGCGCCGGCCTCCTCGGCATTCTCCTGCGCGGCCCGCTTGGCGGCCCGCTCGGCGGACTTCTGCTGCTTGGCGGCGATCACGGCCTCGTGGTCCTGGTCCTTGGCGCGGTTCCGCGCGACCCGCTGCCCGGCGGCCTCGACCTCGGCGGCGGAGACGCAGGGGCCCTTGGCCCACCAGTCCTCCAGCATGCCGATCGCCTCGTCGCCGAGCGGGTTGACGCCCTCGCCGGCCGCCAGCGAGTGGCCGACCAGCACGTGCAGGCACTTCACCCGGTCCGGCATGCCGCCGGCGCTCGGGAAGCCCTCCAGCACCTCGATGGCGTCCCGGCGGGCGATGTAGTCCTCGTGCGCCTTCTGGTACGCCGCGGCCAGCTCCGGGTCCTCGGCGAGCCGGGCGGTCTGGTCCTTCATCACGCCGTCCGCCTCCAGCGTGCCGATCAGCGAGGCGGCCTTGGGGCAGGTCAGGTAGTACAGCGTCGGGAACGGCGTGCCGTCCGCGAGCCGGGGGGCCGTCTCCACGACGTCGGGGTTGCCGCAGGGGCAGCGGTGCGCCACCGAGCGCAGGCCGCGCGGGACCCGGCCGAGCTGCGCGGCGATGGCCGCGACATCGGTGTCGGAGACGGAGGGGTGGTTCTCAGTGGTCATGGGGGGAGCTGGCTCCAGCAGAGGCAGGGGCGGGTGGAGAGGGCGGGGCGACGGCGGCGGTGTCGGCGGCGTCCACCGAGTCCCAGACGCTCGCGTACCAGGGCTTGGCGGCCTTCGCCGGCCCGGCGGCCGTGCCGTCGGACGAGGCGGGCGGGGCGACGGAGGACGGGGTGGCACCCTGGCCCGCCGGATCCACCGCAATGTACGGGGTCTCCCCCGGCATCGCGTAGTGCAGCCGGTTGCGGGCCTGCGCCTTGACGTACTCCGGGTCCTGCCAGCGGGCCTTCTCCCGGCGCAGCTGGTCCACCTGCTGGCGGGCGTGCTCGGCCTTCGCCCGCTGGGCGGAGATCTCGGAACGCTGGGAGATGAACTGCCTGGTCGGATAGGCCAGGATCGCCACCAGGGAGCAGAGCACCAGGACAAGGACGGTCGCCCGGCTCGTGAAGCGAGGCCGGGCGGCAAAGCCCGGGATCCTCCAGCCTGCCATCTCCCGTATCCCCTCCTGGTCGCGACGGTGCCCCGCCGTCCACCCTACGGGGTGAACGGCGGGGCACCGGTCAGGCTTGCGCTACTGGGCGCGCTCGGCCCTCGTGCTCGGCCGCGGCGACGCCTCCCGGCAGCGGCCGCTCGGCGAGGACTACTCGGCGGCGCGGAAGCGCGGGAACGCGCCGCGGCCGGCGTACTCGGCCGCGTCGTCGAGGATCTCCTCGATGCGCAGCAGCTGGTTGTACTTGGCGACGCGCTCGGAGCGGGCCGGGGCGCCGGTCTTGATCTGGCCGCAGTTGGTGGCGACGGCGAGGTCGGCGATGGTGACGTCCTCGGTCTCGCCGGAGCGGTGCGACATCATGCAGCGGTAGCCGTTGCGCTGCGCCAGCTCGACGGCGTCCAGGGTCTCGGTCAGCGAACCGATCTGGTTCACCTTGACCAGCAGCGCGTTGGCGGTGCCGGTCTCGATGCCCTTGGCCAGGCGGGTCGGGTTGGTGACGAACAGGTCGTCACCGACCAGCTGGACCTTGTCGCCCAGCTTGACGGTCATGGCCTTCCAGCCGTCCCAGTCGGACTCGTCCAGCGGGTCCTCGATGGAGACCAGGGGGTACGCGGCGACCAGCTCGGCGTAGTACTCGATGAGCTCGGCGGCGGAGATCGCCTTGCCCTCGAACTGGTAGGCGCCGTCCTGGTAGAACTCGGAGGCGGCGACGTCCAGGGCGAGCGCGATGTCCTTGCCGGGCACGTAGCCGGCCTTCTGGATGGCCTCGGTGATGAGGTCCAGGGCCTCGCGGTTGCTGTCCAGGTTCGGCGCGAAGCCGCCCTCGTCGCCGAGGCCGGTGGACAGGCCGCGCTCCTTCAGCACGCCCTTGAGGGTGTGGTAGACCTCGACGCCCCAGCGGACGGCCTCGGAGAAGGACTCCGCGCCGATCGGAGCGATCATGAACTCCTGGATGTCGACGTTGGAGTCGGCGTGCGAGCCACCGTTGAGGATGTTCATCATCGGGACCGGCAGGACGTGCGCGTTCGGGCCGCCCAGGTAGCGGAACAGCGGCAGGTCGCTGGCCTCGGAGGCGGCGTGCGCCACGGCCAGCGAGACGCCCAGGATCGCGTTGGCGCCGAGCGAGGACTTGTCCGGGGTGGCGTCCAGGTCCAGCATGGCCTGGTCGATCAGGCGCTGCTCGGTGGCGTCGTAGCCGACCAGCTCGGGGCCGATCTGCTCGATGACGGCCAGGACGGCCTTCTCCACGCCCTTGCCGAAGTAGCGGTTCTTGTCACCGTCGCGCAGCTCCAGCGCCTCGAAGGCACCGGTGGAGGCACCCGAGGGGACAGCGGCACGGCCGGTGCTGCCGTCGTCGAGGCCGACCTCGACCTCGACCGTGGGGTTGCCACGCGAGTCGAGAATCTCACGGGCTACGACGACATCGATGGACGGCACGAGGCATCTCCTAGCGGAAGCAGGTCCGGCTGACGATGGGTGCGGTCGGCCGGACGATTGCGGAGTCGTTACGACCAGAGCCTAACCGCACGGGCTCTCGGGACCACGTCGACCTCGGTCCCGTCTCAGGGTGTGGCCCGGCTACCCGCCAGTAGTTCACCTGGTTGCCCCAGAGAAACAGGCCAGATGCGGACGAAGGGGACCGGATCGGCCCCCTTCGTGGAATCACCGCACCGACGGGCGTCAGCCGAGGTCGAGCACCTGGCCCGGGAGAATCAGGTTCGGGTCGGTGCCGACGGCGCCGCGGTTGCCGTCGTACAGCGCCTGCCAGCCGCCGGACACGCCCTGGGCGGAGGCGATGGTCGACAGGGTGTCACCCGACTGGACGGTGTAGCCGTGGCCGGCGCGCTGCTGGGCCGCGGCGGGGGCGGCCGGAGCGCCGTGGGCGGCGGCCGAGCCGCCGGCCTGGCCGGCGTACTGCTGGTAGACGTCCTGGTGGCTGGTCCAGTACCAGGCGCCGCCGCTCTGGTACCAGAAGACCTTCGTGTCGGCGTCCCAGCCGGACTGGCCGGAGAAGCCCGGGGTCCGGTCCTCCTGGTACGAGTTCTGCTGGTACGTGTTCTGCTGGCCGGCCGCCTTCGGGGCCTGCTGCACCGGCTTCGACGCGGGCTTCTGGGCCTGCTGCTGCGCGGGCTTCTGATCGGCCTTCGACCGGGCGGGCTTCGACTGGGCCGGCTTCGACGCGGTCGGCGCGGCGTCCTCGGAGGTGTCGACCGACGCCTGGGCGCCGCCCTTGCTCAGACCGGCCTTCTGGGAGCAGACCGGCCAGGCACCCGGGCCCTGGGAGTCGAGGACCTTCTCGGCGACCGAGATCTGCTGCGCCCTGGTGGCCTGGTTGGCCTGCGGCGCGTACGAGGTACCGCCGTACGCCTTCCACGTGCTGGGCGTGAACTGCAGGCCACCGTAGAAGCCGTTGCCGGTGTTGATGCCCCAGTTGCCGCCGCTCTCGCACTGGGCGACCGCGTCCCAGGTCGAGGCCGGGGCGGCGGAGGCGCCGGTGGCGGTGAGGAGCGGCAGCGCGAGTCCGACGCCGGCCACCCCGGCCACGGCGATGGCCTTCTCGGCCTGGGTACGACGGCGATGACGGCCGGTTCCGACGAAGAGCATGGGGACGTTCCTCTCCGCACGCCTGCGAGGTGAGCTGTCGGGTTCGGACCGGGAGGTGGCCCGGCCGCGTGGCGCGCAGGCTTTCTGCCCGCGCGGGCGGCTTCACCCCAAGCCGTGGGGGACGGCAACAAACCTGGTTCCCCCGCCCCTGCCCAGGGTTCTGGTCGGTTTCCCGTGACGCGGCGGGCAGGATTCGGCGTTCCGCGCACGAGGTCCGCAGCTGCGAACTCCAGGGAGGGTAGACAGATCCTCACATCAATAACAAGCTCATATCGCAGGTATCACACATAAATTACGGCGCGTGGCCGATCGCCTACCAACGACGCCCCTATGTCCTGGTTGATGGTGGTTCATGTCCCGCGTGCGGGCGTGACGGCGACACCCCGTCAGTGGTCGGCTGCCCGAAGGGGCGGCATCCGGACGCGGTTCGGGGCAATCGCCGGGCGGATTGCCCGGAGTCCGGTCTAGGGTTCTTCGGACCGCTTCTCGGGAGTGAATTCCACCGGGAGGTCGCGAAGTCCACGCATGATCAGACCACCGCGCCAGCGGAGGTTCTCCGGGCTCTCGGCGAGTCGCAGATCGGGCAGCCGGGTGAGCAGGGTGGCGAGCGCCGACCGACCCTCCAAACGGGCCAGCGGAGCGCCGATGCAGTAGTGGATGCCGTGCCCGAAGCCCAGGTGCGGATTGTCGGTCCGGGCCAGGTCCAGGGTGTTCTCGTCGGCGAACCGCGCCGGGTCCCGGTCCGCCGCCGCCAGCACCACCAGCACCGGGTCACCGACCGGGATCTCCACTCCGCCGATGGTCAGCGGGCTGGTCGCGAACCGCCAGGTGGCGAGCTCCACCGGCCCGTCGTAGCGCAGGAGTTCCTCGATCCCGGTCTCCAGCAGGCCGGTCTCGCCACGGGCGATCGAATCCTGCAGCAGCGCCCGCTGCCCGGGGTCGCGGAGCAGCGCGTAGGTGCCGTTGCCGATCAGGTTGACGGTCGTCTCGAAACCGGCGAAGAGCAGGATGAAGGCCATCGCCGCGGCCTCGTTCTCGGTCAGGTGCTCACCGTGGTCACTGGCCCGGATCAGGCCGGAGATCAGGTCGTCCCCGAGATCGGCCCGCTTGCGGTGGATCAGCTCCGCGAGGTAGGCGCGCATCCGCTTGACGGCGCGCCCGACCCCGCCGCGCTGCCCCCCGCCGTGGCGGATCATCATGCCCGCCCAGTCCCGGAAGTCGTCCTGGTCCTCGGCCGGCACGCCGAGCAGGTCGCAGATCGCGTAGATGGGGAGCGGGAAGGCGAACTCGTGGATCAGGTCCGCCGAGCCGCGCTCCGCGAAGCCGTCGATCAGCCGGTCGGTGAGCTGCTGCACCCGGGGCTCGAACTCGGCCACCCGGCGCGGGGTGAACGCCTTCGAGACCAGCCGGCGCAGCCGGGTGTGGTCCGGCGGGTCGATGTTCAGCAGGTGGGTCATCAGATTGGCCTGACGCTCGCCCGGGATACCGACCCGGCCGGCGCGGTGGGCGTGCCCGCTGTGGTGGAGCGGGTTCTTCGAGAGCCGGCTGTCGGCCAGCGCCTGCCGGGCGTCCGCGTACCTGGTCACCAGCCAGGCGTCGACGCCGCTCGGCAGGGTGGTGCGGTGCACCGGCTCGTGCTCCCGCAACCACGCGTACGCCGGGTACGGGTCGGCGGCGAACTCCCAGGTGAAGAGCGGCGGGCGGGCTGAATCGGGCTGAACTGGCATGTGTCGACCGTATCCGGTGGGCATCCTCGGCGCGGCAGGCGTGAGCCTGGTCACCTGAGGGGTAATCCCTGTTGCGGGGGATCAGGACCTGCCTACGATCCTCCGCAAGCACAACGCGTGGGCGCCGGTGCGGAGCCGCCCACAGGGAGGAGCGCACCATGCGGGTCACCGGGGAAGTCGTGGTCATCGCCGTACTCGCCGGCGGGTCGGGAGCCGACCTCGCCCGCCGGTTCACCGCCGCGGGCGCCGCCGGCATCCTCATCGCCGACCAGCAGGTCGGAATCGCCGAGGACCTCGCCACCGAGCTCGACCGGCCGGGCTGCCCGGTCGTCGGGGTCTGCGGGGACATCCGCCGCCCGAGCGACATCGCCGCCCTGGTCGACACCACCGAGAAGCACCTCGGTCCGATCGACCTGTTCTGCGTGGCCGGGCCGGAGGGCGAGCGCGTCGTCTCGCTCGCCGAGCTGCCCGACCACCTCGGCCTGGAGCGGCTCGCCGAGTTGCTCGCCCTGGTCGGCGAAGCGATCGCCGAGGTGGTCGGCGGGGTCGTCCCGGCGCAGCGCCGTGCGGTGAAGGACGTCGCGACGGTCTGACGGACACGGCGGCGGGGTGGCCCGGGGCCGGCCGGGCTCGACGGCCTGTCCTGGCTCGTCGGCCTGTCCGGCGACCCGGGCCGCTCGGGGTAGTCCGGCCACTCGGGCTACTCGGGCTGCAGGCCCTCGGCCGTGCGCACGGCCTCCCGGTAGCCGCGCGCGGCCGCCCGCAGCGCGGCGTCCACGTCCACCCCCGCGTCGTGCGCCCGCTGCGCCACGGCGAGCAACAGCCTGCCCGCCGACTCCCCCGTGAGCTCCGCGGGCAGCTCGTAGGGCGCGTCCGGCACCCCGGTGAACCCGGCCCGGCGCACCCGGGACACCAGCTTCGCCGCGTACGCCAGGGCCGGCAGCCCGGCCGGCACACCGTCCAGCACGGACTCGCGCTCCGACTTCTCGGCGGCCTTCAGGGCCTCCCAGTTCGCCTCCACCTCGGCGGCCCCCTCCGCCTCGACGTCCCCGAACACGTGCGGGTGGCGGTACATCAGCTTCTCGACGATGTCGCCCGCCACGTCGTCGATGGAGAACGCGTCGGTGGGGTGCTCCTCGGCGATCCGCGAGTGGAAGAAGACCTGGAGCAGGACGTCGCCCAGCTCCTCGCGAAGCGTCCCGCGGTCCCCCTCCTCGATCGCCTCGACCAGCTCGAACGCCTCCTCGACCAGGTACTTCACCAGGCTGGCGTGGGTCTGCTCGGCGTCCCAGGGGCAGCCGCCGGGCGAGCGCAGGCGGTCCATCACCGAGACCAGGTCCAGCAACCGCGCACCCGGCAGGTCGTAGGAGCCGGGCAGCACCTCGATCTCGGGCACCTCGCCCGCGCGCTCGACCGCGAGGCGCGCCAGCGCGTCGGTGAGCCCCGGGTCGCCGTCCGGGCCGCCCAGCCAGACCGTGGGACCCGCAGCCGCCGGCTGCCCGGTCAGCAGCCGGGCCAGCGTCGGCGCGGAACCGGGCGCCACCACCTCCACCTCGACCCCGGCCTGCCGCACCGCCGGGAGCTGCGGGTGCGCGGCGTCGCCGGCGAGCACCCGCCCGGCGGACCGCAACGCCTCCCAGGCGGGCCAGGCCAACAGGCCGGGGGCCACCCGGTGGGTGGTGGTGAGCAGGATCAGCTTCGCGCCCGGAGGATTCGTCACACCCCGAACCTACCCGCCCCCGGCGACGCCCCGCCTCCACGTTCTCGCCCCGGCCGGGCCGGCCCCGCTGCCCGGGCGGCGGGCCTACGGGGCCAGCCAGGGCGGGGCGTCGGGGAGGAGCACGGCCCGGTCGGCGTTCCAGGTGCCGTACCGGGGGTTCACACGCGGGTGGAGTGCGGCGGCGGCGTCGGCCAGGGCGAGGCGGACGGCGGCGTCGCCCGCCGGGGTGCCGGCGTCCTGGCCGGCGGCGGCGAGGCGGCCGACGCCCAGCCGGCGCCGGAAGTAGTCGTCGATCCCGGCACCGGGCACACCCCGAGCGGCCATCACCCGGGCGAGCGGACCGGCACCGCCGTACCGGTCCCGCTCCGCCGTGCGGGCCGCCACCACCTCGTCGTCCCGCACCGCGAGCCCGCGGTCGGCCACCGCGCGGGCGATCACCGCGTCGAGCACCAGGTCCGTGACGGCGCTCCGCACCAGTCCGTCCGGCTGCTGTCCGGCGTCCGCGGAGGCACCGCCGGCGGTCCGGCGCAGCTCCGCGACCCGGGCCTCCACCGCCCCCACCGGGATCCGCCGCCCGTCCAGCACCGCCGCCGTCCCCGGTGTCAGCCCGTCGGCTCCGCAGCCGGACAGCGCCGAGGCGGCGAGCAGGACGCCGGCGACAGCGGTCCGACGGTGCATGGCTGGTCTCCGGGGTGGGGTGGCGCGGTGTCCGGGCCGCCTTCCCCCGAGCGGCCCGACGTTGTCCCGAGAGTAGGGCGACCGAGCCTTCGCCGCGCGGACCGTGCCCCGAACGGGTCACCCGGCGTGCGGCGCTCACCCGGTGTGCGGCGACTGTCAACCCTGACGATCGTCCAGGTCTCCCCCTGCCTTTCGCCCCGGGTCCCGGGCCCCCGCCCGCCCCTACCGTCCTGACCATGACGAACACGGCCGGAAAGAGAGCGACCAGGACGAGAACGACCGGGACGAGAGCGATCGACAGGAGGGCAGCCGGCGCGGGAAGGATCGAAGCGACCCGGGTCGACGCGGGAACGGTCGGCGCGGGAACGGTCGGCACGACCGGCGCCCGGGTGACCGGGGCGGTGGCGCTGCTCGGTGCCGGCGTCGGAGTGGTCGGGTGGCTGGCGCCGACCCGCGACGTGGCGGACGGGCCGGCGCGGGTGACCGCCGGCGCGTCCGCCACCGGGTACCGATGGGTGGCCGACCTCGTCGCCGACACGCCGCACCGGGTCGGCACGCTGCTGGAGCCCGCCGGCGAGGCCGGACTGCTGGTACTGGGCCTGCTGCTGGTGCTGTGCTGGTGGACGGCCCGGGGCCGGCGCGCGGCCGGCCTGGTCGCGGGGGTCGCGCTCACCGGGCTCGGCACGGTCCTCGCGTACGGGGCGAGCGAGGTCCTGAAGGTCGTGGTCCAGGAGGAACGACCCTGCCGCGTGCTCGGCGCGGCGGTGTCCGGCGCCCAGTCCACCCGGTCGGTCGTCCCGGACTGTCCACCACCGGGCGACTGGTCGTTCCCCAGCAATCACGCGACCCTCGCCGCCGCCCTGGCGACCGGCCTGGTCGTGCTGCGCCCGCGCTGGGCCCCGCTGGTCGTCCCGGTCGGTGTCGCGACGGCCGCGCAGCGGGTGGCCGCCGGGGTGCACTATCCGCACGACGTGGCCGCCGGGGTCGCGCTGGGCGGGGCGGTCACGGCGGCGGTGCTCCTCGCGCTGCTGCCGCTCGCCACGGCGGTGGTGGCGTCACCGGCCGGTATCCGGCTGCCGGGCCCGCCGCGGGCCGGGCCGCCGTCAGTCGCGCGGACCTCCCGCGCAGGCTCCGCCGGTGGTCAGACCGGCCTCGTGGGCGAGGACAGCGGCGGCCGCCCGGTTGGCCACACCGAGCCGCGCCAGAATCGAGCTCACATGGGCCTTCACCGTGCCCTCCACCACCCCGATCCGGCGGGCGATCTGGCCGTTGGACAGACCGGCGGCGATCAGCACCAGCACGTCCCGTTCCCGAGTGGTCAGCGCGGCCACCTGTTCGCGGGCGGCGAGCCGGCGGTCGGCCGGCCCGCCGGCTCCGGCGGAGGCGAGGTGGGCGACCACGCGCGCGGCCACCTTGGGTGAGAGGTACGCGGCGCCCTCCGCCACCGCCCGCACTCCGGCGATCAGCTCCTCCGGCTCACCGGACTTGATCAGGAACCCGTGGGCACCACCACCGAGCGCCCGCAGGATGTAGTCGTCCTCGCCGAAGGTCGTCAGCATGACGATCCCGGTGGCCGCACCGGTGCGACGGATCTCGGCGGCGGCGGTGATGCCGTCCGTGCCGGGCATCCGGATGTCCAGCACGACGACATCGGGCCGATGGCGGCGGACCAGCTCGACGGCCTCCCGGCCGTCCCCGGTCTCGGCCACGACCTCGATGCCCGGATCGATTGTGAGCACCGCGCGGATGCCGGCGCGGACCATCGGCTCGTCGTCGGCGATCACCACCCGGATCGGTGTACCGGCCGCGACCGGTTCGCCGCCGCTCATCCGGCGCTCACGTGACCAGAGCGTCCAGGGCGACCAGCACTCCCTCCCGGAAGCAGAGCCGGTAGGCGTCTCCGGATCGGTCGTCGTTGAACGGCGCGGCGGTGATCGCGTAGTACTCGCACGTCACTCCTTCTCCCCGGGGTGGCGGGTTCCCCACGGAAGGATGGTACGGAAACTGATGGGACGGCAGAATCGGCTGGACCGTCGCGCGGTCCTGGCCGATCCGCAGCGAGGCGTAGTCCGCCGGGTCCAGTACGGCACGGCCGGCGGAGTAGATCGCCCACCCCCGCAGGACACCGGTCAGCGCCAGCACGGTGACCAGCGGCACCAGCACGGTCGCCGCCATCATCCGGCCCACCCGGCGGCGGGCGCGGCTCAGTTCGCGGGCCGGTGACACCGCGACCGGCCCCGGTGCGGTGGCGACGGCGGAGGAGGAGCGCGGAAGAAACGCGACCACCTCGAACCCGCCACCGTCACCGCCGTCGCCACCGTCGCCGCGCGGACCGTGCCGGAGTGTGCCGCCGGCCAGTCTGACCCGCTCGGCCAGGCCGATCAGTCCACGGCCGGCCCCGGCCGCCGCACACGACGGGCCCACCGGTGACGGACCGTTGACCACCTCGACGCGGGCCCCGTCCGGGCTGTGGGCCACCCGCACCGTCACCGGCGCCCGCGGAGCGTGCTTGGCCGCATTGGTCAGCGCCTCCTGGGTCACCCGGTACGCGGCGTGCTCGGCCGAGCGCGGCAGGCCTTCCACCGCGCCGGTCACGGTCAGCCGGACGTCCAGACCGGCCGCGGCCGCTGCCTCGACCAGGTGGGCGACACCCGCGTCGGCGGGGCCCCGGACCGCCTGGTCCGCCTCGTCCGCCTCGTCCCGCAGGATGCCGATCACCTCGGCGAGACGCTCGACCGCCGCTCCCGCGCCCTTGCGGATCTCCTGGGCCGCCTCCCGGTGCGGCGGGGCCAGGCCTGGTGCCAGCTTCAGTGCGCCGGCCCGCAGGGCGAGCAGGCTCAGGTCGTGGCCGAGGGCGTCGTGCATGTCCTGGGCGATCCGCGCCCGCTCGCGCAGCCGGGCCTGCTCGGCCACCAACCGCTGCTCGCGCTCCAGCCGTTCCGCCCGCTCCCAGCCGGCCCGGACCAGCTCCTGCGACTGCCGCCAGAACCGACCCGCCATCCAGGGCGCCATACCCGCGCAGACCACCAGGGACAGGAAGGACGTCCCCGGGACCATCCAGGCCGGCACCGCCAGCGCCGCCGCCACCCCGCCGGTGACCACCACGGTCAGGGCGGCCAGGGCCCAGCGCACCCGGTCCGTCCGCCACCCGGCCAGGAAGGCCGCGCCGATCGCCGGCAGGGCCCACCAGATCACCACCGTGCTCGCCCCGGTCGCCACCGCCGCACCCGCCAGCAGCGCACCGTCGAGCCACCCGTGCCACCGCCCACCGTTCGTCCTCACGGCTACGACAGTAGAAGGCGGGCAAGGGCACCGGATCTGTCGAAAGTCATACCCGGGGACCGGCCGGACCTCCGAGTCCCAGGGCCCGTGCGGGCCCGCGCGCCGGCGGCTCAGCGGACGGGGGGCCAGGGGGCGGCACGGGGGTCGAGGGGTGCGGGCCTGCCGGTGCCTCGGTGCGACTGGAGGTTGTCGAGGGTCTGGCGCAGCCGCCGGACGGCCTGGTGGTGCGGGCCCTCACGGCGTTCCCGGTCGAACAGGAGCTGGAGCAGCCACTGCCAGGCACCCTCGGCGTCACCGGCCGCCGCGAGCAGCAGACCGATCCGCTCGCGTACGTCGAACGCCCGCTCCGGGTCGAGGTCCGGAGCGTCGGCGAGCAGCGCCCGGTACTCGGCGAGCGCCTCGCTTCCCTGCCCCAGCCGCTCCAGGCACTCGGCGGCGCGGTAGCGGTGTTCAAGGGCCGGTGGGCCGTACGGACCACCCTCGGCGGTGGCGGCGAGCGACCGGTACTCGGGCAGCGCCTGCCGGTAGCGGCCCTCCTGGTGGAGGGTCCGGGCGTAGATGGTCCGAACGGTCCGCACGAGCGGTGCGCCGTCGCCGAGTTCGGCCTGGGCCCGGGGCAGCAGCGCCCCGGCGAGGTCGAGCACCTCCGCGCGCCGGCCCGCGTCGAGCAGGTCGGAGAGCCGGGCGCAGGCCGCCGCCAGATCGGCCCCGGACACCGGCGCGGCGGGCGCCGACGGAGGCGACGGAGGCCGCGAAGGCGGGGCCGGCGGAACGGACCCCGGCACCGCGGCCATCAGGAACGGTCGCGGCTCCGCACGCGCCACGGGCGGCGCCACCGGTGCCGCCGCCCCGACCGGCCGGGGCGGCGGCTGGTGGGGGTGACGGTACGGGCAGCCCGGATCCGGCAGCGGGCCGTACCGCGGCTGTGGCGCCCGAGTGGCGGCGGGGAGCAGCGGGAGCAGCCGTGCGAACACCTCCTGCGCGTCCGCGGGGCGCCCGTCGGGCTGCTTGGCGAGCAGATCGAGGACCAGCCGCTCCAACGCTTCCGGGACGTCCGGGCGGAGTTCGCGCAGCGGCACCGGCGGTTCGTCGACGTGCCGGCGCAGCACGCCGAGCGCCGTCGGGGCGCGGAACGGCTCCTCGCCGGCGAGCATCTCGTGCAGCAGGCAACCGAGCGCGTAGAGGTCGCTGCGCGGATCGACCGTCGCGGCGAGCGCCTGCTCGGGGGCCATGTAGGACGGGCTTCCGACCGGGACGCCGGTCAGGGTGAGGCGGGTGGCCTCGGTGTCGAGCGCCGTGGCGATGCCGAGGTCGAGCAGGATCGTCCGGCCGTCGTCACGGACCATCACATTGCTGGGCTTCAGGTCGCGATGGACCACGGGTACGGCGTGGACGGCGGCCAGCGCCGCGCAGAGCTGGGCCGCCACGGCGGCCGCGCGCTCCGGCGGGAACGGCGCGTCCTCCGCGATCAGGTCGGCCAGGCTGATGCCCGGCACCCGTTGCATGACCAGGTACAGCTCGCCGCCGTCCTCCCCGGCGTCGAACACGGTGACCAGGCCGGGGTGGTCGAGGGCCGCGGTGATCCGGCATTCGCGCAGGAAGCGACGGCGGAGCTCGTCCCCGTGCCGGCGGTGCTCCGTCCCGTCGGCGGCGCCCGGACCGACGGGGAGCAGGCGGTCGGTGCGGAGCAGTTTGACGGCGACCGGGCGGTCCAGCCGCTCGTCGTAGCCGCCCCAGACCTGGCCCATCCCACCGTGGCCGATCTTCTCCGCCAGGCGGTAGCGGCCTCCGATCACCCTGGCGGCGGTCACGGCCGGCCGCCCTCCCGGGCCTGACGCCGCAGCAGTTCACCCAGCTCGCGCAGCTCCTCACCGGTCGCGGGCGCGGGCGGGGCCGTCGGCACCCGCGTGGGCGGGTACGGGGCCGGGGCCGGGTACCCGTAGCCGGGCGCGGGCGGCGGGGTGCTCGGGGCCGCCGCGCCGGGCGGGGCGGGAACGCCGAGCGGGACGGCGTACCCGGGGGCGGGTGCCGGCGCATAGGCCGCACCGGGCACGGGGTGCGCGTAGGGTGCCGCGGGCGGCGGGTAGTGGGCCGCCTGGGCGGGCGCCTTCGGCCGGCCGGCCTCCCAGACGGCGCGCAGGTCCATCGCCAGGAAGTGCAGGGGCGCGCCGAACCACATCAGCACCATGGCCACCATGCCGACGGTGTCCGCGGTGGGCGCGTCACCGGTGCTGCCGGCCACTCCCGCGCAGACCAGAAAGGTGAGGAAGAGCCCGGCGAAGACCACCGCGCCCAGGATGTCGTAGGCCCGGCGGCGGCGGATCGCCAGCAGCAGTGAGGGGATCATGCCGAGCAGACCGACCGTCACCAGCGGTGTGAGGGTCAACAGCACCCGGCCGAGCACGCCGTAGGGGCCGGTGGCCGCCCCGGGCCGGGGCGTCGGGCCGGACACCGGCACGACGGGGTACGGCACGGTGCCCGGTATCCCTCCGTGAGGCAGGCCGCCGGGGAACTCGCCGCCGGGCGGTGGTCCGAACTGCCCGGGGTACTGCCCTGACATGTGCGCTCCTGAGCGGGTGAGGACGGGGGCCGGCCGCGGGACGGACGAGCCCCGCACACCGTACCTTCCGCCGCCGATACGCCGGGGGGCTTCCCGAGGTCCGGTCACCGGGCGGGGCCCGGCACCGCCCGGCGGCACGTCCCGGCAGCAGGGCCCGCCCGCGCTTCGCGGTACCGGAGACCGGGAGCGCTCAGGAGGTGAGGAGCCCAGCGGTCAGGAGCGTGGCGGCGGGGCCAGGGTGCCGGTCGCGAGGCCGTCGGTGAGGGCCTGGGTGAGGGTGTGGGCGAGCACGGCGGCCTGGTGGAGTGTGGTCTCGAAGCCGGCCAGTCGCGCGAACGCGGCGCCGAGAAGCCGCTGTTCGGCGATCGGGAGGCGGGGGAGTTCGACCCGGCGGATGTCGAGGCGGGCGGTGGTGGAGGCGTGGCTGGCGGCCCGTCGGGTGACCGCCGTCGAGCGGAGCTGACCGGCCAGGAAGTCGGGGTCGAGCACCGCGGGGTCGGGGCGCAGCAGGTGGAGCTGGCGACCGAGCGCGGCGCCCGCCGGCGGGCCGCCGTCCCGGACGACGCGCGCCACGCCCGTCCCCAGGGCCGGGACCAGGACGTCACCGGGACGGGTCCGGAGCTCACCGACCGCCCCCGAAGCGACCGACCCGCCGCCGCCCGACCCCGTGCCGCCCGATCCTGAGGCGGCCGACCCCGGAGCGGCCGCGTCCGGGCCGGCCAGCACGGCGCCGGGCGGGTTGCCCGCGATCACGTCCTGGTCCGTCAGCACCGGTGTGGCGCCGATGTCGCCCCCCGCCGGACGGGTCGGCACCCCGGCGCCCGAGGAGTACACCTCCAGGGCGCCGCCGCGGACCAGCTCCCCCACGGTGACGACCGGCCCGGCCACCGGGGTCCGCGCCCCCGGCGACGCGTCCGGCAGCAGCGCGGCGGGGTCGGCGAGTCCGGCCAGCAGCTCGGCCAACCGGCCGCTCAGGTGGGCCAGTTCGGCGGCTCCGCCGACCGGGGCGGCAGGCGGGACATGGCGGGTGGGCGAGAGGTCCGTCTCGTCGTCGAGCAGGTCGATCGCGGCCATCGTGCGGTGCGTGCCCGGCCGGTCGGCGGGCAGCGGCAGGCCCTCCCGGGCAGCGAGGTCGAAGGCGCGCCAGGTGTCGAGGACGGTCCGGCGCAGCTCGGGCCAACGGACCTTGTCGCGCCCGCCCTCGGCCTCCGCACCGGACGGCCCGGCGGGCTGTCCGGCGGCGGGTGCGCCGGAGGCCGCGTCCAGCAGCAGCACCTGCCGGAAGTCGTCGCCCGGCCGGGGCGCCCGCAGCACCCAGAGGTGGAGCGGCACCCCGTACGGCGGCGCCGCCCCGGCCGGCAGCGCGACCACGGCGCGCAGCGCGCCGGAGCGCAGCAGCTCCGCCCTGACCCGGCGCCCGGCCCGGCGGGTGGCGACGGTGGGCGGCAGCAGCAGGGCGGCGAGGCCGCCGGGGCGGGTGTGGGCGAGACAGTGCAGCACCCAGGCGAGTTCGGACTCGCCGCGCGGCGGCACCAGGCCCCCCGGCCAGCGCGAGTCGAACTGCAACTCGTCGTGGCCCCAGTCCCGTTCGTTGTACGGCGGCTGGCAGAGCACGGCCTCGAAGGTGTCCCCGGGGTAGCCGTCGGCGCGCAGGGCGTCGCCGCCGCGCAGCTCGACGGGCAGCGGCGCGGGGTCGGTGGCCGGCGCGTGCAGCGCGAGCCGGAGCTGGGCGAGGGCGCCGGTCACCTCGTCCGCGTCCTGCCCGTAGCGGCCGGTGGTGGGCGGAAGGGCGAGCAGCAGGGCACCCAGGCCGGCGGCCGGGTCCAGCACGGTGGCCGGGACGCCGGCGACACCCGCGAGCAGGTCGGCGGCCTCGGGCGGGGTGGGGCTGAGCTGACGGGTGTTGGCCTCGGCGTAGCGGGTCAGCAGCTGCTCGTAGGCGGCTCCCGGGCCACCGGCGGCGGCGAGTTCGGCCAGCAGGCGGGCCAGGTCCAGCTGGGTGGAGCCGAGCAGACCGGGCAGGCGCAGGACGGCGGCGGCATCCCCGTGGGCGCGGGCGGCGACCTCGGCCAGCGCGCGGGGAAGGGCGGTGGCGAGCCGGGTGTCCGGCTCGGCGGCGAGCGCGGGCCATCGGTCGGGTTCGCGGTGCAGCAGCAGCAGGACCGCGCCGGCCTGGACGAGCGGGGCGGCGGGGTGGCCGGCCGGGTCGCGCAGGGTCTCCACGAGTTGCCAGACGCGTTCCAGCAGGGGCAGTTCGGCGATCTTGCCCTGCCCCCGCAACCAGCCCGCCACCTCGTCCAGGGCGAAGGTCGGACTGCTGTCGCTGCCGCCGACCGGGCGGGGGAAGTCGGCGTGCCGGCGGCGCCAGTTGCTGACGGCGGCTCGCCCGACCCCGGCCAGCCGAGCGATCTCGACGGCGGTCACCTCGGGACGGTCCGGCATGGAGGCTCCTTCGGCACACAGGGGGCGGGTGTGATCACACAGCATAACCAGCACCCTCCGATCCGGCGTTCACACGTGAACAGAGAGGTTTCGTGAATGAGTGTTGACATCGTTCACAGCGAATGATGTGATCTCTCCTGTCGGCACCGCAGGAACCGTTGACAGCCCGACAGCCCGACAGCCCGACAGCCCGACAGCCCCACCGCCCCACAACGGCCCACGCACCGCACCGCACCGCACCATTCCGCGACCGAGAACCGGGAGTACCCATGTCCGTCACCACCACCCGCCGCCGCACCGCCGCCCTGCTGCTGGGCGCCGCCCTGGTCACCCTCACCGCGACGGCCTGCGGCTCCACCGGCGGACCGTCGGTCGCCACCGAGCCGAAGGCGCCGGCGAGCGCCGGGAGCACCGACACCGCCGGCGGCCAGTCCGCCAAGCCCGCCGAGAGCAAGGCCCCCGAAGCGCCCAAGGCGGCCAAGGTGGGCGACACCATCGCGCTCAAGGGCATGGACAAGGGCAACACCGCCGACATCACCGTGGTGAAGGTGGTCGACCCGGCCCAGAGCTCGAACGAGTACCTCAAGCCGGCCGACGGCATGCGCTACGTCGCGGTGCAGTTCCAGATCAAGGCCACCGGCGCAAAGGCCTACAGCGAGACGCCGTGGAGCAGCGCCAAGGTGGTCGACGCCCAGGGGCAGGCCTACGGACCGAACCTGGCCGACACCAAGGCCGGCCCGTCCTTCCAGACCCCCACCAACATCGCCGCCGGCGAGACGGGCAAGGGCTTCATCGCCTTCGAGGTGCCCACCGACGCCAAGCTCGACAAGGTCCAGTTCGCCCTGGACAGCGGCTTCGCCGACCAGGTCGGCCAGTGGAAGATCGGCTGACAGCCGCGTTCACACCCGTGCCCCGCACGGCCTGCGCGCAGCACCCCGCCGCCCGGCCCCCCGCCGCCCGGCCCCCCGGCGCCCGGCGCCCGGCGCCCGACACACCCGGCCCCACCGGCGGAAACCCACCCGCCGGCCCCCCGGCGCCCACAGCACACAGCACACAGCACACAGCGGCGGCCTCGGGCACCGAAGCCCGAGACCGCCGCAAGGCCCGCCGCAGCGAACCGCTACTTCTTCGCCCCCGCCAGGTCGTCGAACATCGCGGAGAGGAACTCACGGCACCAGCCGAGGAGCTCCCGCCCGACCAGCGGCTTGCCGCCGATCCGCCCGGTGGCCGGCCGGGGCACCAGCAACTGCTGGGCGGCCGCCTTCACCTGGCTGCGCGGGTAGAGCCGGTTCAGCCGCAGCTGCTGCGACTCGCGCAGCTCCACCGGCCCGAACCGGACGTTGGCGCCCTGCAGCGTGACGTCCGCGATCCCGCACCGGCGGGCGTACAGCCGAAGCGCCGCCACCAGCAGCAGGTTCTCCACCGGCTCGGGCAACTTGCCGTACCGGTCGACCAGTTCGTCCCGGACCTGCTGGATGTCCTGCTCCGAGTTGACCGCCGCGATCGAGCGGTACGCCTGGAGCCGCAGCCGCTCGCCCGGCGCGTAGTCGTGCGGCACATGGGCGTCCACCGGCAGCTCGATCTTGACCTCCAGCGGCTCCTCCTCCGGCTCACCGCCCCCGGCCAACGACTCCCGGAACTCGGCCACCGCCTCGCCGACCATCCTCATGTAGAGGTCGAAGCCGACGCCCGCGATGTGCCCGGACTGCTCGCCGCCGAGCAGGTTGCCGGCGCCGCGGATCTCCAGGTCCTTCATCGCCACGTACATACCGGCACCCATCTCGGTGTGCTGGGCGATGGTGGCCAACCGCTCGTGCGCCGTCTCGGTCAGCGGCTTCTCCGGCGGGTACAGCATGTACGCGTAGCCGCGCTCGCGCCCTCGGCCGACCCGGCCGCGCAGCTGGTGCAGCTGGGAGAGCCCGAAGGTGTCACCGCGCTCGACGATCAGCGTGTTGGCGTTGGAGATGTCGATGCCCGACTCGACGATGGTGGTCGACACCAGGACGTCGAACTCCTTCTCCCAGAAGTCGACGACCACCTTCTCCAGCGCCGTCTCCCCCATCTGCCCGTGCGCGGTGGCGACCCGCGCCTCGGGGACGAGCTCCTTCAGCCGGGCCGCCGCCCTGTCGATCGACTCCACCCGGTTGTGGATGTAGAACACCTGGCCCTCGCGCAGGAGTTCACGCCGGATCGCGGCCGAGATCTGCTTCTCGTCGTACGGGCCGACGAAGGTCAGCACCGGGTGCCGCTCCTCCGGCGGGGTGGTGATGGTGGACATCTCCCGGATACCGGTGACCGCCATCTCCAGGGTGCGCGGGATCGGGGTGGCGGACATCGTCAGCACGTCCACGTTGGCGCGCAGCTTCTTCAGCTGCTCCTTGTGCTCGACGCCGAAGCGCTGCTCCTCGTCGACGATGACCAGGCCGAGGTCCTTGAACCGGGTCTCCGAGGAGAACAGCCGGTGGGTGCCGATCACGACGTCCACCGAGCCCTCGAAGAGCCCCTCCAGCACGGCCTTCGCCTCGCCGTCGGTCTGGAACCGGGAGAGCGCCTTCACCGACACCGGGAAGTTGGCGTACCGCTCGGCGAAGGTGGAGAAGTGCTGCTGCACCAGCAGCGTGGTCGGCACCAGCACCGCCACCTGCTTGCCGTCCTGGACCGCCTTGAAGGCCGCCCGGACGGCGATCTCGGTCTTGCCGTAGCCGACGTCGCCGCAGATCAGCCGGTCCATCGGGACGGACTTCTCCATGTCCGACTTGACCTCGGCGATGGTGGTGAGCTGGTCCGGCGTCTCCGCGTAGGGGAAGGCGTCCTCCAGCTCCCGCTGCCACGGGGTGTCCGGGCCGAAGGTGTGGCCGGGCGCGGCCATCCGGGCCGAGTACAGCTTGATCAGGTCGGCGGCGATCTCCTTGACCGCCTTCTTGGCCCGCTGCTTGGTCTTCGCCCAGTCCGCGCCGCCGAGCCGGTGCAGGGTCGGGGCCTCGCCGCCGACGTACTTGGTGACCTGGTCCAGCTGGTCGGTCGGCACGAACAGCCGGTCACCGGGGTGGCCCCGCTTGGCCGGCGCGTACTCCAGCACCAGGTACTCGCGGGTGGCGCCCTGCACCGTGCGCTGCACCATCTCGACGTAGCGGCCGACACCGTGCGCCTCGTGGACGACGTAGTCGCCGGCCGCCAGCGCCAGCGGGTCGATCGCGTTGCGGCGCCGGGAGGGCATCCGGCGCATGTCCTTGGTGGAGGACTTCTGACCGGAGAGGTCGGTCTCGGTGATGACGGTGAGCTTGAGCGCCTCGTCGACGAAGCCGTGCTCGATCGACCCGCAGGAGACGTACACGACGTCCCTGGTCGGCGCCTCGGCGAGGTCGGCGACCAGCCGGGCCGGGATGCCCTCGTTGCCGAGCACCTCGGCGAGCCGGGAGGCCGGGCCGTGGCCCTCCGTCACCATGACGACCCGCCAGTCGGAGGCCAGCCGCTCCTTGGCGTCGGCGATCGCCCGGGCGGTGTCCCCCCGGTAGGCCTCGACCGCGTGCATGCCCAGGGTCAAGGTGTTGACGTCGAACTCCAGCACCTCGCTGATGCTGGACTCGCTGGTAGCGAACGGACTGACCGACCACCAGGGCAGGCCGATCTCGGCGGCGTGCTCCCGCACCTCGGCGAGCGAGCGCAGCGAGGCGGCCGAGACGTCGATCTCCTCCACGTCGATCGGCCGGTCCCCGCCGGCGGCGGCCGCCACCCAGGACGCGTGCAGGAACTCCTGGCTGGTCGCCACCAGGTCGGCCGCCCGGGTGCGGACCCGCTCCGGGTCGCAGACCACGGCCACCGAGCCGAGCGGCAGCACGTCCACCAGCAGCTCCATGTCGTCCACCAGGACGGGCGCCAGCGACTCCATGCCCTCGACCGCGATGCCCTCGGCGATCTTGTCGAGGATCTCGGCCAGCCCCGGGTGCTCGGCGGACAGCTCGGCGGCCCGCGTCCGCACCTCCTCGGTCAGCAGCAGCTCACGGCAGGGCGGCGCCCAGAGGCCGTGCTCGGCGATCTCCAGCGAGCGCTGGTCGGCGACCTTGAAGTACCGGATCTCCTCGACGTCGTCGCCCCAGAACTCCACCCGCAGCGGGTGCTCCTCGGTCGGCGGGAAGACGTCCAGGATGCCGCCGCGCACGGCGAACTCGCCGCGCTTCTCGACCAGTTCGACCCGGGCGTAGGCGGCCGCCGACAGCTGCCTGGCCACCGACTCCAGATCGTGCGACTCACCGCGCCGGACGGCTACCGGCACCAGCTCGGCCAGCCCCTTGACCTGCGGCTGGAGCACCGAACGGACGGGGGCCACGATCACCTGCACGGGACCGGCCGCCGGGTCGTCCGCCCGCGGGTGCACGATCCGGCGCAGCACCGCCAGCCGGCGGCCGACCGTGTCCGAACGCGGCGAGAGCCGCTCGTGCGGCAGCGTCTCCCAGGCCGGGTACTCGGCGACCGCGTCGGGCGGCAGCAGCGAACGGAGCGAGGCGGCGAGGTCCTCGGCCTCCCGGCCGGTCGCGGTGACGGCCAGCACCGGACGGCCCCGCTCCCCGGCCGCCTGCGCGGCCAGCGCGCGAGCCAGCGCGGCGATGGCGAACGGCCTGGCGGCGGGCGGGCCGACCAGGTCCAGGTGGTGGCGGCCACCGGCCGCGGTACCGATCGCGGTCGCGGCCTCGATCGCCTCGGCGAGCGCCGCGTCCCGCGCGACGACATCGAGCAGTCCGGTCAGGCTCATCAGGAGTCTCTTCTTCATGCCGTGGCTGGTGCTGCCCCCGGGCGGCACCAGCCTGCCGGGGCAACGCGAACGGCCCGGCGCGCCGAGCGGCCGGGGGTCTCAAGCGTACGCCGCAGCGCCGACACGCACGCGGCGCACGGGCCCGGCGGGGCCGGAGCGGGGGCGGGCCGCGCGGGCGGCGCCACCGGATCACCACCCGGACGGAGCCCGGACGGATCCCGGACGGGGACGAAGCACCGGCCGCACGCTGCGGCTCGACCTCCGCGATCTGCCACGAACTGGACATACTCCTGTCACTGCCTGTCCATGGAGATCGCGCACCATAGTGACTGTGCCCGCCGCACTCAACCGTGGGGGATGGCTGCGGTGGCACAGTCGCACACCCGATGGGGGTCGGGGGTGCGAGGCCGGGCGACCCTGGGTGGGGGCGCCCGCCCAAGCGCCGGGAACCGTGGCGCCCTTTCCTGGAGGGCGCCACGGGTCTCGGCCTCTTTCTTTGGCGCCGGCCCCGCGCCCCGCGCGCCCGTTCCTCACCTCGCGCCCCTCCGCGCGCGCCGCCCTCCCCTTCTCCGCTCGCGCCGCCCCGTGCGGCGATCCGCCCCCGTCTCCCCCGCCGGCCCGCGCCCGCCGGCCCGCCCGTCACAGATCCGCCCACTTCGCCGAAAAGCCACGCGGCCCGGCGCCGCTCCCTACCCTGTTGTGAAGGCCGTGTGGGGATGCCCCGGAGGGGACCAGGGGGCGTCGCGATGGAGGGGGTTCTTCGTCATGCGCGTTGTCATCGCAGGTCAGGGCTATGTGGGGCTGCCACTGGCGGTCCGGGCGGCCGAGGTGGGCTACCAGGTGGTCGGCTACGACGTGGACGAGCGCCGGATCAAACGGCTGGCCGTCGGCGAGTCCTATGTCGAGGACATCCCGGCCGCCCGGCTGCGGCCGCTGCTGGAGAGCGGCGCCTACCTGCCGTCGGCCGATCCGGCCGACGTGGCCGGCTTCGACATCGCGGTGATCACGGTGCCGACACCGCTGCGCGACGGGGTGCCCGACCTCTCCTACATCGAGTCCTCGGCCCGGCTGCTCGCCCAGCACCTGCGCCCGGGCGCGACCGTCGTGCTGGAGTCCACCACCTACCCGGGCACCACGGAGGAGCTGCTCGCGCCGCTGCTGGAGGAGGGGTCGGGGCTGGCCGCCGGCCACGACTTCCACCTCGGCTACAGCCCCGAACGGATCGACCCGGGGAACCCCACCTGGCGGCTGGAGAACACCCCGAAGGTGGTCTCCGGTGTCGACCCGGCGGCGCTGGAAGCGGTCGAGGGCTTCTACGGGCGGCTGGTCGAGCGCACCGTTCCGGTCTCCTCCTGCAAGGAGGCCGAGCTGACCAAGCTGCTGGAGAACACCTTCCGGCACGTGAACATCGCCCTGGTCAACGAGCTGGCGATGTTCGCCCACGACCTCGGCATCGACGTCTGGGAGGCGATCGACGCCGCCTCCACCAAGCCCTTCGGCTATCTGCGCTTCACCCCGGGACCCGGAGTCGGCGGGCACTGCCTGCCGATCGACCCCTCCTACCTGTCCTGGCGGGTGGAACGGGCGCTCGGCCAGTCGTTCCGCTTCGTCGAGCTGGCCAACGACGTGAACAGCCACATGCCCGACTACGTGGTCCGCCGGCTCGCCGAGGCCCTCAACGAGCGGCAGCGCTCCGTCAAGGGCTCCCGGGTCCTGCTGCTCGGGCTCGCCTACAAGAAGAACACCGGGGACGCCCGGGAGACGCCGGCCGCCCGGGTCGCCGAGCTGCTGACCCGGATGGGCGCCGAGGTCCGGGCCGCCGACCCGCACGTGGTCGTCGGGGTGCACGTCCCCGAACCGGTGATCCCGGGGCAGCGGCCCGCCGAGCTGGATCCGCACGGCGATCCGTTCGCCGCCGTCCGCCGGGTCGAGGCGACGCCGGAGGAGCTGGCCGGGGCCGACGCGGTGGTGCTGCTCGCCGATCACGACGAGTTCGACTACGAGGCCGTCACCACGCACGCCCGGTACGTGCTGGACTGCCGCCGCCGGCTCACGGGCGCGGCGGTCGAGGTGCTCTAGAGGGGCCGACCGACGCGAAGGCGGTGCCGGGCGTCCGCACCCGCCCGGCACCGCGCGAAGGAATCCGGCCCGCTCAGGCCGCCGGTGGCTACCAGCGGGACAGGTTGATGTCGTACATCGTCACCTGATGGCCCTGGTTGCCGTTGAAGTCGTACTGCTCCCAGTTGAAGACGGTCCAGGAGCCGAGGCCACCCCCCAGATAGGTGATGACCCGGTTGTTGCCCGCGTCGATCCGGTCCACGTTGTAGACGCGGACGGACATCCAGCCGTCATTCGCGAAGCAGAGCGAACTGCTGTAGCCGTAGTTGTACACCTTCGCGAAATCGGTGCGGTTTCCGCATTCGACCCGGCTCACCGCGTTCGCGCCGGTCGTCGGCAGCAGTGCGGCCGCGGCGGCGGTGAGCACGGCGACGGCGCCGATCCGGCGGCCCAGGACATTTCCGGTGCGGTGATCCCTGCGGGGATTTGCGGGATTTGTGCGGCGAATCATGAAACCCCTCCATCGACAGCGGTTGCGACTCCAGAGATTTACATGGAGGCCTGTCGCCGAACAGCTGTTTTCCAGCCAAGCCGAAGCCCCTGGACAACCCGCCGGGCCGGGGCGAAGCGGAATGCGCTAGGGTCCGAACAACCTTGCCGCGGCTCAGGATCGGAGCAGACGATTGGCACGTCCACCACATTTCGGACGATTCACCGCCATCACTCTGGCAGCCGCACTGTCGGCCATTTCCGCGGGCTGCACCGGCGCCTCCGGGGAGAACTCCGCGAAATCCTCACCGAGCCCCCCGGCGATCGGCGCACCGAAACCTCCGGAATCCGGGCGCGCCGGAATGACCGGACTGCCGCTTTCCGCTTATCAGGCCAATGACCAGGTGGCCGTGAAAGAGATTCAGGCCAGGAATATGCTGGTCATCTCCTGCATGCGGGGGGCGGGATTCACCGCGTTCGGCGGCGATGGCCTGCAGGCCGCGCAGGCCCCGGACAACGCCACGGCCCTGCCGGCCGGCGCCTGGGGGTACCTCGGGGCCGAGGTCGCCACCGTCCAGGGGTTCCATCCGCCGAAGCGGACGCCGCCCCGGGCCCCCGCGCCGGCGGCCGGCTCCGGCGAGGCCTACGACGCCGCCCGGGTCGACTGCGACCGGCAGGCGGCGGAGCGGATCGGCTCGCCGTCCGGTCCGGGTGCCGAACTGGTCGGCCGGCTCTTCGACGAATCGATCGGGGCGACCGGCCGCGACGCCCGGGTGGCCGCGGCGACCGGGGAGTGGTCCGCCTGCATGGCCGCCGCCGGCTTCCGGGTCGACGACCCGGCAACCCTGCCGGAGCGGTACCGGGCCGCCGCGGAGATCACCCCGGGTGAGCTCGCGACGGCCCGCGCCGACGCCGACTGCACGACCCGGAGCAACCTGGCGGGGATCTGGTTCGCCGTGCTGACCGGTTACCAGCGGCAGCAGATCGACCGGAACGCGCAGGCCCTGACCGCCCAGCAGGAGGCGGTCAGGGCCCAGGACGCGAAACTCACCCGGCTGGTGGCCGGCGGCTCATGAGCGACCGGGTTCACGGGTGACCGGACTCCCGAGGAACCGGGCCCATGAGGAGCCGGGCTCCCGGCGAACCGGGTCGAGCCGGCCCCCGCGGGCTCAGCGCCGCCGGTTGGGACCCACCGTGTTCGGGGTGGCGTAACCGCTGCCGTCGTCGACGATCACGATCTTCGGAATGATCCGGGTCTCGTCCGCGCCCGCCGCGGCGCCGGTGGCGGTCGACCCGCCCGGCGGCGTGGCCGGCCGGGGCGGTACCGGTCCGGGGCTGACCGGTCCGGTGGCGACGGCTTCGGCGGCAGCCGGCGGATCAGCCGGGGCGGCGTCCCGCGGAGCGGCGTCGAAGGCGCCCGCCTCGGGCTCCACCGGGCCGGGGGTGACCGGCAGCACCGCCGTGGCCGCCTCGGCGACGGCGGGCTGCCCGCCGACCGCAGCGACGGCCTTGCGCAGGCTCGCCACCGCGATCTCGCCGGTGTCCGCCTCGGAGTCCACCACCGGCTCGCCGCCGTCCAGGTGGTCGGCCGCCCCGGCGACCTCGACCGGCTCGATCGCGCCCACCGCCGCGCCGGTGAGCGAGGCGAGGGTGGCCTTGATGTGGTCCAGGTGCTGCTGCACCGTCTCCTGCCGGGTGGCGAACTCGCGCTGCTCGCGCTCGCTCGCCGCGTTGATCCGCCCGGCCTCGCGCCGGGCCTGCTCGATCAGCTGGTCCGCCCGGGCCTGCGCCTCGGCGTCCGACTGCTTGATCTTTCCGAGCACGGACTCCCGGTACTGCTCGGCCTCCTTGACCCGGCGCTCCGCGGTCGCGGAGATCTGGGTGTCCTCGGCGTCGGCCTTGGCCTCGGCCGACGCGAAGGTCTCGTCGGCCTCCCGGCGCAGCTCGGCCAGCTTGGCCTCGGCCAGCTCGGACGCCTCGGCCGCCGCGACCCGCACCTTGGCGGCGTGGGCCGTGGCGGCGTCCCGGACGGCCCGGCTCTCGCGGTCGGTGTCGGCCCGGATCGCCTCGGCCTCGGAGCGGGTCCGCTCGTCGGTGCGCCGGGCGGCCTGGTCGGCCTCGGAGCGGGTGGTGGTGCCGTACTCCTTCGCGGCCTGGCCGAGCGTCTGGCCGGCCTCGTAGACCTCGTCGCGGAGGTCCTCGGCGAAGCGTTCGGCGGCCTCCCGGACCGCGGTGGCCTCGTTCACGGCCATCGTGGCCAGTCCGGCGGCCTGCTCGCTGAGGACCTGGTAGTCCGGGTCGGGGGCATCGGCGGCGGCCTGCCGGATGTCGGCCAGGCGCCGCTCCATCTCCCGGAGTCCGGCGCCTAGCACGCTCAGCCGCTCCCACGCCTCGTCCCGTTGGACGGTGAGAGCGTGCAGGGCTCGGTCGACCTGCTCGGGCGCGTATCCACGCCGGGCAGCGGTGAAGCCGTGCTGGGGGACGGCATCGCTCATGGGCTCTTCCCCTCGTGTCGCGGGCTGCGGAGCCCATGATCGGACGGAACGGACGGATCCGGAACCGAATCCGGAACCCCGTCCGGATTCGGACGTCGTACGGATCGGAACGCGGCGAGAAATGGACGAGTAGGCCCATCCTCTTGACCTATTTTGCGCAGATGAGGGCGAAACCCCAACGAGGCAGAGCCGCGAGGACACGCCGAAGGGGTCGTTCCGGACACCGGAACGACCCCTCCACCTGCACGGATCCGAGCCGGCCCGCTACAGCAGGCCGTCCCAGAACTGCTCCAGGAGGACAGCCCACCAGGTGTCCGCCGACTGCAGGGCCGCCGGGTCGATCGCGGCGAGCTGAGCCTGGAAGTCGGTCGTCCAGCGACCGGCCTGGTCCGGGGTCAGCCCGTACCGCAGCCGCCACATCCGGCCCAGCAGGGCCAGCGCGCGGACGAACTCCGGTACACCGGTGTTGACGAACCGCGGCGGCTCACCGGTTCCGTCCATGTCCACCGCGACCACGTGCGCCGTGCCGTACTGCACACAGAGCTGGCGTCCGTAGTCGTTGCCGAGCACCAGGTAGCCGCCGAAGTCCGGGCCGCCGACCAGACCGCGCTCGGCGGCCAGCTCGGCCAGCGTCGGGATCGGGCGGCCCTCCTGGGCCTGGGCCCAGAAGAAGGGCCCGAACTCGCGCGGCAGGCCCGCCCACATCAGGGTCTGCGCCACCGGCTCCGGGACGCCCTGGCGGGAGACGGCCCGCTGCTCGAACTGGAACACGTTCGGGCCGAAGGCCTGGCCGAGTTCCTGCCCGAGCTGCTGCGGCGCGATCGGCGGCAGCGGCGGGACGGTGCCCGGGGCCGGCAGCGGCACCCGGAACGGGCGGACCCGCTGGGCGCCGGACGCCAGCTGGTGCAGCTCGTCCAGGTGGTCGAGCAGCTGGGCCATGCCGGCCTGCCGGGAGTGGTGGTCCCGGCCGTAGTCGGCGGTGTGGGTGAGCCGGACGTTCGGCCAGGAGGCGGCGATCATCCGGTGGCAGTAGCCGCCCGGCAGGTCGCAGGACTCCAGCTCGGTGTAGAGCTCCAGGACCTGCTCCGGCGGGACGTTCAGCCGGCGCAGGTCCTGAAGGATCTTCCACTCGGGGTGCGGTGTGCCGGGCTCGCTGCGGTGCAGCAGCTTCTGCTCGGACCCGTCCGGGCCGCGGTAGCTGAGCGCGGCGAAGTAACCGGGGCCGACGGCGGGCACGCCCGGCGGCACCGGGGCACCCTGCGGCGGACCGGGGAGGGGCGCCGGCGGGACGGCCGGCGCGGGGGCCGGGGCGACGGGTGAGGCCGCACCCGGGTAGCCGTAGCCGGCCGCGGGCGCGCCGGCGCCGGGCGGGGGCGGCACGGCCGGGCCGCCGGACGGCGGGGTGCCGGGATCGGCCGGGATGCCGCCGAGCAGCGCGGGGTCGATCGCGCCCGCCAGCTGGGTGCGCTCGTAGGCGACGCCGGCGGCGGGCGTGCCCGCGACGGGCGG
>NZ_JBHYYB010000103.1:0-32614 GCF_042752535.1 Kitasatospora sp. NPDC059327
GCCGAGGGGGTGAGTCGGGCGAGATGGACCGTGGTGTCGGCGCGGGCGGCTTCGGCCCGGGCGAGAAGCAGGGCGTTGAGGCCCGAGGAGTCCATCGGCTTTGTGCAGGGGTAGGTCCCCGCGCTCGACGGCTGCCTGGTGCTCGGGGATGAGGTCGAGCAGCGTCAGCCGCTTGGTGACCATGCCCTTGCTGAGGGCCTGGTCGCGGGCGACCTCGTTCTGACCGGGCCTGGGGTCGCTCTCCTCCAGGACGTCGTCCAGCAGCCGGGCTTCCTCGATCGGGCCCAGATGGTCGCCGAGGAAGTGCTTGCGGGCCAAGAACGCGGCCAGGTCGGGCGGCATCGGCCGGTGCAGGACGGGGACGTGCGTGATCCCAGCGGTCCGGGCCGCGTCGAGGTGGTGCAGGTCAGCGACAGCCACGTAGGACACCGCCTTGCGGATGACCGCGGCATAGCGCGGCCGCGCCTGGACGAAGTCGGCACGGGAGACGACGGTGATCAGGTGCTCCACCCCGTACCGGCGCACGGTGTTGACCAGGGCCGCCCAGTTCGCCGGCGCGTGGCGCGGCCGTCCCGGCGCCGCGATGACGGCACCGACCGGCAGGCGCTCGATGAATGCGGTCACGGTAGGCCAACGAGACCACGCCACAACAGGCTCGCCGCAATGCTCCCGGGTACCCCGATCGGACTCCTGGAGGTGGCTCAGGGGCTTACGGGTTCGTGCCGTTCGGGCGCTCCGACGGCCAGATGCGGGTCCGGTGGGCGGTGCGGGGGGAACGGCCGGCAAGGCCGGACTCACTGGATCGGGGGAAATACCCCCGAACGGCCGTGCCTTTCCGCCGGGTGGAGGGGTTGGAGTTTGTGTTCTCGATTCGGTGGCGCGGGGAGGCGGCGGGGTGTCGGTGGTGGCCGCTGCTGCGGCGGTTCAGGAACTCGATGAGGACCAGCGCGCGGCGTTGGATGCCTGTGTTGTCGCGGCGTTGGCGCTGAGCAGCGTCGAGGGCGAGGCCCGGGACCGTGTTCGGCTGCTCATGGAGTGCCACGGTCGCTATGTGCGGTCCTTCGGGGTCCTTGAGCCGGCTCCACCGTTCAAGGTGTTCCTCGAGCGGCTTCGCGGCAGCCGGGTGGCCGATCTTCTACCTGGGCGGCCTCGGAAGTCCGCGCTCGGTGAGCTGTGGTTGCTTGATGCCGACGGCGCGCCCAGTTCGGCGTTGAACCGGATCGCGGTGGAGGCCACCGAGCACGGCCATCAGGCTCCGGGGATCGGTGCCGACATTCGCCACCTCCACAGTCTGCTGCGAGCTGTGGGGATGTTGTCGGAGGGTGCTGGGCTGTCGCGGGTCTGCGGCGAGACCGTTCAGCATGCCGTCTTCCGCACGTTGAGGGCCGCCGGATCCGATGCGTACACGCAGGGGCGGGAGGCCATGGTCCGCACGCCTGTCCTGACCCGGCGCGAGTTGTCCCGGAACGCGGCTCTGACCGAGCTGGGCGCGTACACCGGGATTTCCCCGACGCGGCAGTTCAGCGGGGTGTGGGCCGCGTGCCCGACGTGTGGGTGGACCATACGGGCCGCGTACCGTCCGAGCGGCGCGGTCGACCTTGAGTGCGAGGATGAGCGCCACAGTGTGCTTGGCGCGAGGTATCGGGCTGAGCCTGCCGCGGACGGCTGGCGCCTGACCGCGCGCGGTGAGCTGCGCGGGGTGCCGAAGCTGGTCCCTGTCGAGGGCCGTGTGGCGCTGCCCTACGCCCTGTGGCTGTGGGTGACGCTCCCGGGCCTGCTGGAGGTCGAGCTGCGCGACCGACTGGTCGGCTCGGGCGCGCAGGTGCGGCTGTGGCCTTTCGGTGACGCCTACGACCTGCACGTCGCCCGTCCCGGCCGGTCCAGAGTGTGGCGGGTCGACGTCAAGACCTGGGCCGACCCGTACGGGCTGGCCCAGAAGCTGCGCGAGGATCCCGAGGGGTTCGACGGAATGTGCTTCGTGGTGCCTGAGCACCTGCGCGGGTACCTGCCACTGCTGCGCCGCGAGGTGCGGGGCAGCGGGGCCCGTGTGCTGACCGATACCGACCTGGTGGCGGAGGTGGAGGGGGCGTGAGCAGGACCCTGGCCGCCGCTCTGGCCTTGGCCGAGCACCTCCTCCCCGCACGGTTTCGCGACGGACGGCAGGTGGTGCGCGTCGCGGACGCCCACGTCCTGCTCAGCGGGCACGCGCCGCGCGTCGCGGCGGGCTGGGAGCAGTGGCCGGAGGCGGACAAGCAGCGCCTCGGCGCGCTGCTGGGCACCCGCCACCGGGGGGAGGCGCTGCTGCACCACGTGGAACGGGCCGTCCACGACGTCTTCCACACCCCGGACGCGGACGATCCGCTGCCCGCCCTCTACACGCTCGGATACAGCGAGCGGGGCCGCGCGCTCGACGTGCTGCCGGCCCACGGGCAGGACCCCTCGGAGGTCGCCGACCGCCTGCTCGCACCGACCGTGCGCCGACGGCTGCTGCGGGTCGCCAGCGGATCGGGCTGGTCCGCCCCGACATCGCGCGGGCGGGTCCAGCTCGCCTTCCCCGACGAGCAAGGGGTGTACAGGCCGCCCCGGGTCGTGACCGCGCCGGCGGTGGACCTGGTGGTGGACGCCGACGAGCTCGGCTGGCAGAGCCGGGACACCGACCAGGGCATGAAGGGCCCGGCCTTCCGCGAGAGGCAGATCGCACTGCTGCTGCGCGGGACCGTCGGTCGCGGGCAGCGCCCTCTGGAGCCCGTCGTCCTGCCGCCGGGCCGCATGCACCTGCTGAGCGCGCCCCCGGGCGTGGGCAAGAACGTCTTCGGCCGGGGGCTGGCGATCCAGCAGGCGGCCCTGGAGCGCACCACCGTGCTGGTGGTCAGCGACAACGGCGACGTCTACGGTGAGGCCGCCACCTTGCAGCAGGAGCTGCGGGCGGCCGGCGTCAAGGCGACGGCCACACCGTTCATCGCCCCCAACAGCCGCTACAACTTCGCACTGCGCTCCGCCGCGAAACTGGAGGGCACCGGCGTGCCGCTGGCGCAGGCATCGGCGAACATCGCCTTCCTCATCGACAACTCCGCCTACGGGTGCGCCACGAAGGCGCAGCTCGAGGGCCGCGACGACTTCGAGGCCGGCAGGGAGCCGTGCACGGTCACCGCCTCGGACGCCTTCGGCCAGCCGGAGCGGGCACTGTGCCCGTTCGTGTCGTCCTGCGGGAAGTTCTCCCACATCGAGGCCGCGACAACGGCCAGGATCATCGTGACCACCCACGCCTGCTTCCAGGCCGGGATGATCAAGGTTCCGGTGGAGGTCGACGGGGAGGTACGCAACAGCATCAGCGCACGGGAGTTCCTGCTGCGCCTGGCGTCCTACGTGGTCGTCGACGAGGTCGACGCCTACCAGTCGAAGGGGTTCGAGGAGTGCGGCGTGCTGGAGCTCGCCTCCCGCTCCCGCCCCAACACGGTCCTGCGGCAGATCCGCGACAGCCTGCACCAGGCGCCGCCGCGGCTGGCGGTCGCGGTGCGCCGGCCCCTGACCCGGGCGGTGTTCCTGGCCGAGCAGCTGCTCGACCTGGTGGCCGCAGAGGAGATCTGCACCGAGGTCGCCCAGGCCCGGGCAATGGCCCGCGGGCAGGACCCGCGCCGGACCCGGCAGGTCCTGCAGGACCGCAAGCGCTGGTACCAGCCCCACCAGTGGGACCGGCACCTGCTGGAGAACCTGATCGGAGTGGATCCCGATACCGCGGCCACCGCCGAGCAGGCCGACTGCCTGCAGGCCCTGCTCCCGCGCGTGGCCACCCGGCCGGGCGACCGGCCCTCCCCCGCCGTCCTGCCGGATCGGCTGCAACCCGTCCCCGGGCTGCTGCAGCGGATACTCACGATCGACGAGGGCGGGGAGTGGCAGCTGGCCCCCCTCAAGGACGAGTTGCGGGAGATCCTCTGTGCCGCGCTGCCCGCCTACGCCGCCACCGAAGGCGAAGGCGACGAAGCACCCGTCGAACCGGCGGTGCCGGCGCAGCGCGGGCCCGGCGGGCCGGTGCTGGTGAGGGTGGTCACGCATGTCGAGGCCACCGCGGGCGTCCTGCACGCGCTGATGATGAAGACGTGGCTGACGGCCATCGTCCACACGATGTTCGACCTGACGGACAGGGCCGGCGAGCTCGCCGGGCACGGCATCGACGCGGCCTCCAAGCTCGCCGACGCGATCGGCCACCAGGGCTCCGGCACCGTCGTCCCGTTCGGCCCGCTGGGTCGCCAGCTGGGCGGGTTCCGCTTCGAGGGACTGGACGACCCCGGCGGTCATGCGAGTTTGAGGATGGAGGTGCTGCGTTCCGACCCCCACACCGAGACGCAGTTCCTCGGCAGCATCGTCTCCCTCGCCCTGAGCGGCCGCCAGCGCGCCGTGGTGGGCATGTCGGCTACCGGCTACATGCCGGGCGCGTCGCGCACCCACCTGCTCGCCCGCCCCGACTGGGCGATGCCAGACACACTCCAGGGCGGGCTGAGCATCTTCAACAGCACCCCCGTCGCCGATGGGAAGTTCCTGGCCGTCGGCAGCACGCCCTACGGCGAACGCGACCAGCGGGTCATCTCACTGGCGGCCGGCTACGCGCCGGGCCTGGTGCGCGACCTGGACCGGCTGGCCGCGGATCCGCGCACCCGGCATCGCGCACGGGCCCTGATCACCGTCAACTCCTACCGCCACGCCCGCCTGTTCGCCCAGGCCCTGTACGACACCGCGCTCGCCCGCGGACGGCGGCTGCGTATCCACGTCGCGGTCGCGGACACCCCCGACCCCTGCCTGCCGCCGGTGTGCGACGCGATCGGCCAGCTCACCCGCGACCGTTTCGCGGAACTGGCCGACCTCGACGGCGAAGTGCTCATCTCGCCGCTGCCGCGCACCGAGCGGGGCCTGAACGTGCTGACCGTGTTCGAGGGCGTCGCCGAGTCGGCCATCACCCTGATCGCCATGGGCGTGCGGCCGGTCATGCCGGCCGACGAGGCGCCGGTGCTGGCCGCGAGCGTCGCCGCCCGGGCCTGGCGCGACACCGTCCCCGGCAGCGATGCCGCCGCCGCCCTGGCCCGGGCCCGCGCGGCGGCCGACGCGCACCTGCGCCTCAACCTCAACGCCCCCAAGCGCTTCTCAGCCCTGCCCGACGAGCTGAAGTACGAGCTCGTCGCCACCCTCCTCGGGCAGAGCGTCCAGCTAGCCGGCCGCGGACGCCGCGGGCAGACCCACGTCGAACTCCACTTCATCGACGGCGCCTTCCACGACCCCACCTGGGGATCCGACCTGCCCACCCTGATCCGGGGCCTGCTCGAGCAAGCCCCGCCAGACGACCTCGCCCAGCTCGGCGCCTCCTACGGCCACACCATCGAGGAGATCGCCGAGTACGCCCACGCCCAGCACCTGCTCCCCGCGCTGCGCGCGGGCTTCCACTCCTACCTGGGAGAGCACGCATGAGCCGCCCGCTCGACAGCGTCGCCCGCAAGCAGGCCCGCCTGCTGCAGTTCCGCACCGCCCCCTCCGATCTGGGAGAGGTGATCGCCTACCGGCCCGACGCCCCCGTCATGGACCTGGCCACGGAACTCGCGCAGGAGTACAAGCGCAACGTCGGCTCCGGCCTGGAGGTGCAGCCGCCCTACCGGGCGCTGGAGTGTGTCCTGCGCGCGGCGGTGGGCACGTGGGCGCGCTGGCAGTGGAACGACGGCTGCTACGAACTCTTGTGCGCGGCGCCGATCAGCGCCGAGGACCGGCGCGACGTGTTCCGTTACTGGGCCGAGGCCGTGGTTCCAGGCCCCGACGGCCGGCGCATCGGCGAACAGCTGGCCGAACTCCTCGCCCGGGCCGAGCCCCGCGCCGCCATCCTGCCCCCGCCTCCGCGCGCCGGCAGGCGCTCGCGCGGCTGGTGGCCGGGCGAACTCGCCCGCTGGCGCCTCGCGGAGGAGCTCGCCGCCCTCGAGTGGCCCCGCAACAACGGCGCCCCCGTGCGCTTCGCCCTGTGCACCGACGGCCGCCTGGCCGCGATCGGACACGAGCTGCCCGCCGAACCCGACCGCAAGGGCACCGTCCGCCATCTGCTGCCCCGTATCACCGTCGGTACCGCCGCCAGCGGACACTCCGGGCGCCACGCACTGACCGTCAACGCCGTCACCACCCTCCTCGCCACCTCCTGGAAGGGCGTCTCCACTGTCCTGCTGGCCAACCCCGACCAGCCGCTCGTCGTCGCCGCGGCCACCGACGGCCCGCCGTGGAAACGCCGCCTGAACGTCCCCGCGGTCGCGGCCAGCCGCCGCCTGGCCGCCCTGCCCCGCCTGAGTAGGAGCGTGCCGCCCTTCCCCGAGCACCTCGCCGACGACGCCCTCGCCGACACCGCCCCGGGGCCGGTCTGGGCCGTCGCCCCTGCCAGCGTGCGCACCCCCGGCCTGGGCCGCGGACACGGCATGGAGTTCTTCCGCCGCCTCGAGGAGGCCATCGACACCCGGTGCGAGAAGTACGACCACCGCAGCCCCGTGTTCATCGAGGTCCCCGGCATCAAGGTGCCGCCCACCGAGAGCGGCTCACGCGTCAGCGGACCGGTCCCCCTCGAACGGATCCCCGCCGCCCTGGACGCCGCCGGCGTGGGCACCCTCCTGGTCCCCGTCCTGTGGAGCACCGACGAGGTCCGCTCCCGGGTGAAGGCCGCGATCGCCGCCCAGTGGGGCCCCGACGAGGACTGGAAGGCCGCCGAAGGCGTCGTCGAACCCGCCGCCGGCGGACGCATCGGGGTCGTCTTCCTCCACGACAAGGCCGGCGCGCTGGGCCACGGACCGCACACCGTCGCGGAGCGCGAGCGGGACCTGGCGCAGATGCTCGCCCCCCACACCCGCGAGGACACCCGCGTCGCGGCGATCTGCGAGACCGACTGGGACCCCGACCGCTGGTATCCGAGCGTCGAAGCCCGCGAGAGGGCCGAGGCTGAGGACGGCAAGTGGCCCTCCAAGCAGGCCCTCGCCCGCCTCGCCGCGACCTCCCAGTACATCAAGCAGGCCCCGCCGCCGGTCCCCACCCACACCCGGGAGGGCAAGCCCTACAACGAGAAGTACCGGGCGAAGAAGGTCGCCTCCCGCCAGAGTGGGCTCGACAGCTCGACCGCGAACGTGCTGCGAGAGATCCTCAGCGGCGTCGGCACCACCGACCACCGCCTCGGTGCCGCGTTCGGCAAACTGCCGCTCGAGAACTGGTGGCACATCGGCGTCCACGTCCGCCGCCACGCCCAGCGCCGCACGCCCGGCAAGCGCCGCACCACCGAACCGGCACCGATCACCACCACCCTCACCGCCATGCGCCCCACCGGCGGGAAGGACGACCCCTGGCAGGTCTGGGCCTACAGCCCCCAGTGCGGGCGGTGGCAGCCCCACGGCCCGGCCACCACCGCGCTGCACGCCGCAGACCTCGCCTGGGACGTCAGCGGATACCGCACCGCCGCGGACGAGACACTCCAGGCCCGCGCCGCCGCAGACATCGTCGAACAGGCCCTCGTCGCCACCCGCACACAGCTCCCCGCCGCAGCCCCCGCGGTGCTCTACGTCGACGGAGACTCCGCCGAGTACATCTGGGCAGGGATCACCGACGAAGCCCTGGGCCAGGACCCTCCCCCCGACATGCCCCGCCCGGCGTCCTGGCTGCCCGGCCACAGCCTCCCTCGCGCCCAACGTCCCCTGGCCACCGTCCGTGTCATCGGCGACCTGGAACGCATCGGCCGCCCCACCGGCGCCCACATGCGCACCGGCGACGGCACCTGGCGCGCCACCGACACCACCAACAGCCTCTTCCAACTCGCCACCGACGACGGCACCCTCACCTACCCCGACCTCCTGCTCGTCAACGTCCCCCGAACCTGGGCCGCCGGCCCCGCCGGCCGCTTCGGCAAGGACGAGACACGCTTCGACAGCGGCAGCCAGAACAAGAACGGCTACGCCCACACCGCCACCCGGTTCACCGTCATCGCCCAGAGCCCCGACGTCGACTGCGACCTCGTCGGAGCCGCCGCCGCTGTCCTGACCAACCAGGGCATCACCTCCGACGTCCGCCAGAGCACCCCCACCCCCCTCCACCTCGCCCGCAGAATGGACTCCACCCACCCCTACTACCGCCGCACCGCGCAGAGCACCGAGGAGGACCCCGACGACGTGCCGGCCGAATCCGGTGCGGACGAAACCCCCGGAACGTGAGCAGTGCGCAGCCGGCCGGGCCGGCATCTGTCCGGGGCCGGCTGCCACCGCCCAACCCGCCGCTGTCCCCTGGCGCATGGCCGCCACCGACTACCGGGCCAGCCTGCGCGCCGACACCGCCCGGTGGGTCCCCCCCTATGGACCCCACCCACCTTCGTCCCACCCCCTGGGAGCCCGAACTGGAGAGCGCCATGCTCCGCCACGGCCTGCCCGGCTACGAAGAGGCCCTGCTCGACAACCTCGTGCACGACGTCCTCACCGGACACCCGCCACAGGCCGTACCGGGCCCAACCCACACATGATTCGGCCGCCGCCCACACGGCCGCGGCCACCGCCGGGCGCCGGAGCGCAGCCCTCCCGGGGCGGGACGCCGGGAGGGTGGCCCATGACGTGACCGGCACCGCTCGGTGCGCGGGTCCCGGCCGGCCGGGATCTCAAGGGCTCTCTGCCATCGGGTGCCGAGCTCGGCCGCGGTGAGGCCGGCCACGAGCTCGCGTGCCCGGCGCAGTGTCGCCGTCAACGTGGGCATCACCTGCGCCGTGTCGTGGCAGCGTTGGCGGACCCGCTCGGCCAGTTCGTCGGTGTCGCGGCCCAGCGGATCCACCAGAGTGCCCCGGCGCTGGGTGGTCATGAGATGGCCGCTGAGGTGCCGCACGGTATTGGGCAGCCGCTCGAGAAGCGCGATCACCCCGTCGAAGGTCTCCGTCAGCGCGACCGGGTCCAGGGTGGGGCCGGCCATGGCTGCCTCGTTGAACTCCCGCAGCAATCGCGGCCCGGCCGACCAGTGCCTCCACGGCCGGTTCGGTGTCCGGCCGTGCGCAGGCCGCTGGTTCAGGTACGAACGTCGTCATGCTCCAGACCGTAGGAACACCCCCTGACACACTGTCCGGTAATCGGATCAGTGCGGTCACCCGAACGAGGACGGCTTCACCCCCACGGCCGCCGTCGTGCGCCGTCCGCATCGGTCCCCGGCTCTCCTCCCATGTCCCGGGCCGGGGGAACGGGGGTTCGGATGCACGGGACTCGGCCCCGACGGCGTACGTCGGTCCGGGTGGCGTTGGTGGGCGAGGCCGGAGTCGAACCGGCACAGCCGCAGCGGGGGTGTTACAGGCCCTTGAGCTCTCCAGTGCTCAGCTCGCCCTTGGCGGAGGAAGTGGGGGTCGAACCCACACGGGTGCTCGCGCACCCAGGCGGTTTTCAAGACCGAGGCCGGCGCCACCTGTCGGCCGGCTCCTCCGTGAACTGCTCTTGTGTCGCGCGGAGAGTGCGCGGTTCGAACACGCGCGGGCGTGAACCCGACTGCGGCTTGAGCCAAGCCGCTGCCTTACCACTCGGCCAACTCTCCAGAACCTGCGCTGCCGGACGAGGATTCGAACCCCGAACCTCCTGAACCAGAGTCAGGCGTGCTGCCAGTTGCACCATCCGGCACTACGAGGCGGCATGCAAAAGGGCCGCCCGTGCGGGGATCGATCCCCGGGGCGGCCCGGCCTTGTGGCCGGTCAGCGCACTACGAGGACGTCCCGTGGATCTGGGAACTCGACGAGGAGCGCTGATACGAGAAGCCGGTGAGGATATTCATCGTCGCGCCCCCTTCCTGGTCGCCGTGCGCGATGTGTCCACTGTGACGCACGGCCGCGGGGCGGGACAACCGCATTTCCGCCGCCCTCTACGCCAGTGCTGGTGGCGGGCGGGCGGTCTTGCGGTCCGTGCTGGGCGCGCACCACGATGGGGGTTTCGTTGCGTGAGAGGGATTGACGATGGGTGACGAGAACAAGGGCGGGGCGCAGGACGGCGGTGGCGGCGCCCACGCGAAGCCGGGTGGTCCGGAGATCGGGCCCAAGCCCAGTCCGGACGGTCAGAACCCCGCGCCGGATCCCCAGCACAAGAAGTGAGCGCCGACCTCGGGGCGGGTGCCCAGCGGGCGCTCGCCGACCGGCTCACGGATGCCGGTGTGCTGGACGCCGGGTGGCGCGCGGCGTTCGAGGCTGTCCCGCGGCACATCTTTCTGCCGCCTGTGTACTGGGAGTTCGTCGACGCCAGCACGGTGTTGCGCGACCACGACGCGGACCCGGCCGAGTGGCTTGCCGGTGCCTACTGGGACACCCCGGCCATCACCCAGTGGGACGACGGTGACGAGGCCGCCGGACGGCGGGACTTCACATCGAGTCTGAGCATGCCGACGATGGTGGCGCTGATGCTTCGTGACCTCGATGTCGAGGACGGTCACCGGGTCAGGGAGGTCGGTACCGGACCTGGCTTCAACGCCGCTCTCCTGGCGAACCGGCTCGGCGCGGACCGGGTGGTGAGCGTGGAGATCGACAAGACGGTCGCCGACCTCGCGCGGGCGAACCTGGCGGCGGCGGGCCTGGGAGAAGTGCGGGTCCTAGTCGGGGACGGCGCGGACCCGGCGGTGGGAAAGGGCGAGCGGGTCGACCGGTTGATCGCCACCTGCTCGAGCCTGGTCACCGACGTCCCCGCCGCCTGGCTCGGCCAGACCGCGCCCGGCGGGCTGATCGTGGCCCCGACGGCGACGCTGTTCGGCGGCGGCGCCGTCGCCCGCCTCCAGGTCGCCGACAGCGGCCAGAGCGCGGTTCACCGGACCCTCGGACTTCATGCGGATGCGCCAGCAGCGTTACCAGGCACCGCCCGTGGACGCCTACCTGCCCGGGCAGTGGCCCGGCGACGCCCGGCCGTCGGTCACCGGCCTGGACCCCGAGGCCATCGGGGCATCCTGGCTCGCCCAGTTCGCCATCGGATGCCGCCTGCCGGACGTCTACTACCGGCGCGCCCCGTTCGAAGGGACGGTGACCTGGTGGTTCTTCGACACCGCCGTCACCTCCTGGGCGACGGTCGACTCCGTGCCCGGCGCCGGCTCGTTCGACGTGCGCCAGAGCGGGCCCAGGCGCCTGTGGGACGAGATCCACACCGCCTGGGGCGACTGGGACAAGGCCGGACAACCCGGATACGAGCGGTTCGGGCTGACCGCGACCGGGGCCGGCGAGCGCACCGTGTGGCTCGACGACCCGCACCACCGATGGAGCCCGCTCACGGGCTGACCCCCGCGCGGCGCAGCGTTCCAGTCGGTGCCTGCCCGCCGGCGTTCCCGTCGGCGGGCAGGCACCGGTTCTCCGAATCAGGGAACCGCCAAGGGCGAGACGCGTCAGCGGCGCAGCAGCGCGTCGATGAACTCGCGCGCGAACGAGTCGAGCAGCGCCTTGGGCACGGCCCGTGCGATGGCCTCGGCGGCGGGGTGGCGGTGGGCGGCTCGCAGGGCGCGGGCGGCCCTGCGGAGGCGTCCTTCATGCGGTGCACGGGGGCTCCTGGAGGTCTGCCCGGCGCTTGTGCCGGGCGGTCGGGAAGCACTCCACCTGTCGGGGACGATGTTCGGCGATGGCGGTGTGGGGGCCGAACGGCACGACCGGGCACGTCGTAGGGCGGGTCAACTACTGTTCGGCGGGGATTCGGAGCGAACAGGGAAGGGGCACGGTGGCGTCGGTGAGAGGTGGGGCGGCCGGGCAGCTGGCCCATGAACTGCGGGAACTGCGAGCGGAGTCGGGCCTGACGTACGGCCAGATCCGCGCGTCTGTGGCGGGGCGGAAGGCTCCGCCGAGAGTCGCGCCGTCAACCCTGAGCGCGTGGTTCAACGGCGGTAGTGTGCCGGCCTGCGGTGAGGCGTTCGGGCGCCTGGTCGACATGCTGGAGGACCAGGCGGCGAAGGTGCGGCCCAGGTACCGGCGCAAGCCGCCCGGGTACTGGGAGAGCCTGCGGCTGCGGGCCTGGAGGGAGCTCCACCGGGCAACGGTGGTGCCCGCCTCGCGGGGTGCCGCCCCGGAGACGGGGCCCGGCGCGGGAACCAGCGGCGGCGAGGCCGACCCGGCCACGCTGTCCCCGCGGGCGCGACGACTGCGGAGTCTGCGAGCGGGACCTGTGGAGGAGGCCCACAGCGTCGTGGCGAAGGCGGTACGGCAGCTTCGCCGTCAGTTCGAGCAGTCCATGGACGCGGCGGTGTCCCTCGAGTGTGAGGAGTACCCCGAGTCCCGGCGGTGGCACGCCGACGCCGTGCAGGTGGAAGGCGGCGTGGAGGAGGCCAGGGCTCGGCGGGAACGCACTCGGTCGGGTGTGGCGGCCGTGAATCTGGAACTGCACGACTGCCTCGACGCGGTGGAGTTCCGAACGCCGGCGGCCGGCCGGCGCGGGCTGGACTCGCTGCGGACCCACGCGAACGCTCTCGAGGAGGTCGCCGGCCACCGGTATCCCCTCCCCGACGAAGGTGAGCACCTGCGCGGCCTGGGGCGGCGCATGACCGCGGAGGCGGTACTTGCCTGGTTCGACGAGGCCTGGCATGCCTTCCGCGAGTCGGTGGCCGGGGCAGAATCCGTGTCCCCGCCCGAGCCGGGACCGACGCACATCGAAACGCCGGCCAGGCCGGCTCAGTAACGGCCCGGGAGCCGCGGAGATCGCATGCCCCCTCACTGAAGCCCGTGGCTTTACCCGACCCGATCTCCAGCCCAGAGCCGATCAGCCATGTTGCGTTCCTGTCAGTATCGTTCGCTGAGCAATGACTTCCAGATGCAAGGGTCGAGGTTCCGATCGATGATTTCCTCGGCGTCAGGGAACTCTCCGCCCAGGACCGCCACAAGAAAGTCAACCATTCCCCCGTCGAATCGATTCATCTCATCTCCCCCGTACCGCCACACCACAACTGGCCACTGGTCTGGATCCGATCCGACCATGTGCCAGCAGAAATTGTCGGCAGACGTGTTGTTAGCCCATCCCATGAGGCCACCTGGTGCCAGGAAAGGTCCGTAAGGCCGGACCGCCTCCGGAAACCACCCGCCTCACTGCTCCATCATCTGGCTCAGGTCCTGATTGAACCGATACAGGCCGTCAAATCTGGCCTCGTCGGGAACATCGGGCCTGAGCGATGGGGATACAACGACGAGATCACCGAGAAGCAGACGGGCCCGTATCGTTCAATGAACGCTCGATAGTCCGAAGGAAATGGGGCACCGAGCCGCTCTACGGCTTTATCCCAGGGCACCTCAAGCGGGGAATATCCGGGCGCCCCCATGATTGCCTCAAGGTGGCCGATGGTACGAGACACGCACTACACCTTCCTCATCGCCGAGCCGAACGGTTCCATTTCAGATCCATGGCGCCAGGCTGACGACCTGGGTATCGCCCCGCGACGCGGCCGGCGCGAGGACGCCGTCGGGGCGGCCGGCCGGCAGGGCGGCGAAGAGCCTCCCGGTGTCGTACAGGAGCTGACCCGGTGCCTGGCGGAGGACGGCGGGAGCGGAGTGGTGACCATCGCCGGGCCGGACCGTGGACTCCGGCGTGCTGTGGGTCCAACGGCGGCGAGTTGTCGCGGCGGCGAGGCTGATTGTGCATCAGGATGACGAGGTGAAGAGGCTCCTTCTTGGGGTCAGTAGGAGATGTCGATCGCCTGGATTCCGGTGAGTTCCACTTCGAGGAGGTTCGCGGCGCGTGATCCACTGTCCTGGAAGTACACCTCCTGGAACCCTTCGGCCATGATCTCGCGCATCTTTTGGTCGCTGGCGCCCTTGTCCTGGGCGGCGAAGAGGCGGCCGGCCCACTGCGGGGGGAGGTGGACAGTCAGATGCCGCAGCCGTGCGTCGTCGGTTGTGGCGACGGGGGCTCTGTAGCCGAAGTACGCCCACACCTCCACTGTGATGCCGCCGGTGGCGGCGGCCTTCTTACGGGCCTGGCGGCGGATGCCGGGCTGCCATACCTTCTGGAGTTCGCGCAGCAGGGCCTCGCGAAGTGCGGAGCGGGGGTTCTTGCGCTCGCCCTTGAGATAGCGGCGCACGGTGTTCGGGTCGATGCCCAGGCGGTCGGCGACGGCCTTCTTGTCGCCCTTGGCGGCCCGCACGAGGGCCCGCATCTGGGCCTGGGCGGACTTCGGTAGGGCCTGGGTGAAGTGTTCGGGGGCGGCACGGTCGATGGCATCGGTGATCTCCTCCATGGCCCCTCCTACTTCCCGTCGACGACGTTGGCGTCGTAGCCCTTGATGTGGCGGGCCGGGTTGATGGGCTGGTCACGCTCGAGCCAGTCGACGACGGTCAGCATCCGCTGCACACCCTCGACCTTGGACAGGCCCGGGGTGGCACCGAGGCGGAACGTGCCGGGCAGCACGCCCTTGCCGGAGCCGGTCAGCGGCAGGAAGTCCAGCGGGGAGGCGCCCGGGGAGGCGTAGACGACGCAGTCGTTGTTGACGCCGAGCGGGTAGCGGCCGTTCGCCTTCGCCACGTTCGCCATCTTGCGGTGCATGTTCACCCTCGCCTTCGCGATGACCGCCGCCCGGATGTCCGGGCGCCAGGTCGGCCGCTCCAGCGCCGACCACGGCTCGCCCGCCTTGTAGGTCAGGCCCTGCGGACGCTCGCGCAGCTTCCCGATCCCGAACTTCACCGTCGACTTCACCGCCGACAACACCATGGCGATCTGGTGGTGACGCCACCCGGCAGCGGTGAGCTGGTCATCGCTCATCTGTGCCAGGTGCCCCAGGCCCTCGGCGGCCAGCGCGGTGCGCAGCGCTGCGAGGTCGGTGCCCGTGCTCTTGAGGAGGCGGTGGGCGGTCATCGCAGCGAGGAAGGCGCGCTCGTCGGTGTCCTTGTCGACGGGGATGCCGGCCTCGGCCATGGTGGTGACGTAGGCCTCGCGCAGCCGGTCGTGCCACGGGTCCAGGTAGGCGCCGGCGCTTTCGCGCAGGTACGCCTCGATCGGCTGGACGTCGGCGCCGATCTCCACGGCGTAGGCGAGGGTGGGGGTGGCGTACCAGGCCGGTCCCGTCGGCGGCTTGCCGGTCGGGGTGAACGGGCTCGGCAGGCGCGAGTCGGTCGGGATGTGGGACAGGTCGACGAACCAGCTTCCCGGGATCTTCTTGTCGAACACCGGGGTGCTCACGTGGACCGGGCCGGACAGGCCGACGGAGAGGCGGGCGGCGGCGGCGAGGTAGGCGGTGTTGATGTCGATGCCCACCGCGAACGGCTCGATCATCTCCGCCTCGGAGAGCGTCTCGATAGGCCGAAGCCACTGGTACGACTCCTCGCCCAGGAACCCGCCCTCCCAGCCCTGCGCGGCCGGGTGCTCGAGCAGGACCTCCGGCGGCGCGGCCTCGTAGACCTCGGTCAGCGCCCCCGGGTTCGGCCCCGACACCCACCCACCCGTCGCCTCGTCGCGCACCGCCCTCGTCGGCGGGCGCAGCGCGGTCATCAGCTCCAGGCCGCAGGTGGCGGTGGAGCCGCGGGGGGTGATGACCCGTTGGGCGTAGATGCCGAGCACGCGGGCCAGGTCCGGGGCGGGCAGGTCGGCGGCGTCGCCCCAGGCACGGGTGTCCAGGGCGCGCCAGGGCAGGACGGCGAACTGCACGCACTGTCGGCGGCCGTCCTTGACCGGCTTGTAGATCCGCGCCCACGGGCCGAAGCCGCGGCGGGTGAGCTGCCACTTCGAGCGGGCCAGCGCCCTGATCACCTTGTGGTCCTCCGGCAGCCGCTGGCTGCGGCGGGTCGCCGGGTCCTCGTCCAGCGTGAGCGGCAGGCCGAACTTCTCGGCCGCCTCGGCGGTCAGCACGATCAGCGGGTCGCCGTCCCGGCCGGAGCGGTGCAATCTGGTGGTGCCCAGCCCGGACTCGCCTAGCGCCCACGTGACGAGCTGCGCCAGCGTGGTCGCCGGGCACTCCAGCACCAGACCCCCGACCCCGTACGCGGTGCCGTCGCCGTCCAGCACGGCCAGCGGGCCGTTGGGGAACTGGCCGTCGAACGGGGTCGCCGGGCGCGCCGCACGGCGCAGCGGCTGCGGCTGCCCGGCCCGCACCGGCCTCCTCGCGGGGGTGATGCGGGGGGGCCTGTCGTCGTCCGGCGCCTCCGCCAGCTCCGGCGGGGCCTCCTCGGCCGTCTCCTCCGCGCCGGTGGCGGGTTCCGGCTCGGTGTGCGGCGCGACGGCCGGGGCGGGCTTCGGGGTGAACGCGGCCGGCACCTGGTCGACCGTCGCAGCGGCCGGCGCGCAGGTCGGGGCCGGGTACTTCGCCGCCCAGCCCTCCAGAAGGCGCAGGTAGGCGTCCAGGCGGGGAGGCTTCGGCGTCGAGCGGCCGTTCTCGTAGTTCTTCACCGTCTGCACCGTCGATGCCAGCACCTTCGCGAGCTGCGCCTGGGTCACCCCGGCCGCCTCCCGAAGACGCGCCCGCTCCGCCGGGTCCGGCAACTTCGGCCCGGGCTCCACACCGGCCAACAGCGCGTCCACCGCCGCGAACAGTTCGTCCTGCGTAGGCATGTTGAAACCTCACCTCCAGAACCCAACCTAGCACACCATTAGCCAGTTGAGTTAACCATAAAATTTGTCCTCTGCCTTTAACCTTTGTTGGTCATGACTCCCGGGAGTACAGCGCCCCAGGATGCGGGTCGTTGTGACGGAGCGCCGTAGTTTGCGAGTGATCGTTTAGAACCCGCTGGTCAGCGCCTTGATGGTGCAACGCAGTTTGCGAGGTGGAGCACGACACCTTGCGAGTGCCGCCCACCGAACGGCCTGTAGTGGCGGGAAATCCCCAGGTCAAGTGGGACGTCCCTGGCGAATCGCAAACTACCGTGCACCACTCGCAAACTACGGTGCTCCGTCACAGTCGTTTCCAGCAAACCGAAGAACGGGCCGGTGGGCCCGGCAGGCCTTCGCCCCGGGCACCGCTGATCCGGGTCGGCCGAACCCGCCCGCTTCCGTCGGCGCCCGACCAAGGGTGCTGCGGGAGGGCCCACCGGTCCCGCGGACAGCCTGGGCGGGCAGGCGCCCGGCCTGCTCCCCCTGCCCTGCCCGCTATCGGTCGGTGCCCTGCATTCGCCGAATGGCACCGGTCAGGGAGAACCGCCCGAACCGCTTCGGACGGTGGTCATCCGCCGAAGTCCCGGGCCTCCTCGACCGCCAGTCCGTGTGCGTCGAGCTTGAGCAGGCGTGAGGCGATGGCCCCCTGGTTGCGGCCGAACTCCTCCGACAGCTCGGCGAGCGACATCCCCCGGGCGCAGAGCGCCAGGAGCCTCTCCTCCTCCTCCGATGTCCAGTGCTTGTAGGCGTTGGGGTGCTCACGCCGCTTCTCCTCGACGGTGTACGCCGGCTCAGGCGCGGGTTCCGCGGTCTCCAAGAGGCCGGGGGCGGCAGCGGGATCCTTGGGGCGGTCGGCGAGGCCAAGCCCGTGGAGCTTCCAGCGGACCGACTTCTCGGACCGCCCCAGCCGGCGCGCGATCTCCGCCGGCCCCGTCCCCTCGCGGTGCGCGGCCGTCAGCCGGTCCGCCTCCTCCTTGCCCCACGACTCCCCCGCACGGGGAGCGCGCCGGCACGGCACCGCAGTGCCCGTGCCCGTGGCGGCCGCCGGTACGGGCCGACTGGCAGGGGCCGCGCCCGTCACACGCATGAGCAGTTGGGCGATCAGCGGAATGTCCGCCGGAAGGACCTCTCCCCGCAGTTCGCTCAGCAACTCCCCGTTCGCGTCACACCCGATGACCGTGATCCGCGCCAGACCGTGCGCGCTGGACTCACAGGACACTTCGTAACGACGGGACCCGTCCGGCGCCTGGAGACGGAGCGTCTGGGCCGAGGTCCAGCCGTTCCAGTTTCCGCCCGATCCGCCAGGCACATCGCCCGGGACCTCACTTCCGTCCTCACCGGCGGAGTTCCACGACATCGTTCGACAACCCTTCCGGCCGCAGCGCTCGGCGCGGCCCGATGAACGGAAACGAATCCCCGTACCCGCGCGCCCCGCGCGGGAGATCACACGACGGCCTGCGGCATACCGCACGCCCGCGAAAGTGCGCCGCAGGCGCCCGGACGGGGCCGGTGGCGCGACGAGACCGTAACAGCGGCCAGGAGCAGCTGTCACGAGCGGGTGCGGGCGCCACCCCAGGGTCGCAGGACGGTTGTCTGAGGCTGCCGATACGGTCCTACGGGCGGTCCTGCGGGCGGTGGACATGCTTCGACGCCCATACCCCCGGCCGACCAGGCCGGGGCTGCCCGGCGAGGCGGCGGCGTCCCGGGGCCCGCCGACCACGGCACGCACCCGCCGTGTCCGGAGCCATCCGAAACGGTGAATCCGGAAACGAACGCGCGTCCGGTTCCCAGGCGGCGGCAAGGATGCCCGCAAGGGCCGAGCGGCCCGACGACGGGCAGCCCTGCAACGGTCGATCAGCTGTACAGCGTCTTCGGCGGAGCGGCGTCATCGGGGCACAACCGGTCCTCCTACCCCGTCCACCGCAGGCGGTCGGCGCGAATCCAGCGCCGACCAGGCGGGAGGCGCTGTGATCGGGTATGTGGTGGCGGGAACGTCCGGAAAGGGGGCGCACGAAGGTGGGGAACCCGCCTGCCGAGCCGGTGTGGCCATCGAGAACACACACCGCAGGCATCATTGGCGAGCCGCCCCGGCCCGGTCCGCGAAGTCGTCGCCGAGGAACTCGCGGAACCGGGCCCGCCCGTGCAACGGCGCGAGGCCCGCGGCGACACTGCCGTGCCAGACGGCCTCGGCCATCAGCCCGGCAGCCTCGTACCACTGCTCGTCCCCACGGAAGCGGATCCGCGACGCGGCCGCCATGGCGCGGGCCGCGTCCCTGGCCGCGAACGCGTACTCGGTGTCGGGGCCGCAGGAGTCCTGGGCCGTCCGGTAGACGACCGGCCGGCGTCCCGAGGAGCGAATGACGTCGGAGCATTCCAGCGGGTCGTCGTCGAGGGCGCCGATCGCCGCACCGGCCAGGGTGCGGCCGTCCGCGACGGTGCCGGCCTTCGACAGCGCGAGGAAGGCCATGTGGTAGACCTCCGCCCCCATCTCGTAGCCGGCCGGCAGGAACCCGGCCGCGCCTGCCACCGCATCCGCCTCCCGCTTGCAGGCCTGAGACACCGTCGTGAACGTCGCCCGGTCGACCGTCCGCAGCTCGCGGTAGGCGTGCTCGATCAGGCCGTACGCCTTCCACCACGCGTGCTGTTCCGCGTCCACCCGCACGATGCGGTGCAAACTGTCCGCCGGAACGGTCATGCCGTGCGCACGCAGGACGCCGGACAGGGCGAGCCAGCGCTCGTTGGGTGCCAGGAGTCCCAGAGCCGTGGTGTAGGAGACACCGGTAGTGGCCTGGATCCGGCGCGCGAGGTACGCGGAACGGGACTGGCGCTTGGGCATCAGGGCCTCGGTCTTCCGGCGCTCCCACCCACGCCAGGACCGCCCCGCAGCTCGATGCACACGCCGATAGGGGAAGTACGCGGGCCCGTTCGGGACCTTGACCCGCTTCCCCAGCCACGTGGGAGCTGGACGGGAGGCAGTTTGCGCCTGGCCGGACCGGACACTACCAGCACCGACAGGGACGAACCGCCGACGCATGGGGGCACCGAAGACGAGAGGCCCACTGGTCCGACCCAGGACTCCGAGCCTCTGCTCCTGTCACGCCCACCATGTTCCCGAGGGCTCCCGAGGAAGGCGGCGGACACACGAACGCCCGGGCCCTCCGGCAGCACCATTCCTGATCAGCGGGGCGAACCTGCCTCAGCCACGCTCACCGCCGCTGTCTTGCACTGCCCCGGCAACAGCAGCAGGAGCCCTGTCCACGCTCGCCCAGTGCACACCTGCACCGCTTCCGGCCGACCAGCGAATCCCTTCGGGAACCTCCCGCGGCATCCCCGACGACCACAGGGCACGCCCCACAGAAGAATGACAGCCTCGGTGAAACGCCGTAGGACTGCCGCACCCGGACAACCACCCTCACAACAGCGAGAGGCCGAAGGTGGGCAGCACGCCAGTCGAGACTGCTGGCGGCGCCGGCTCAGAAGGGGGAATCCTCCCGCGGCCCCGTGTACCAGTTCTGCTGTCCCGCCAAATAACGCTCTCGTGCTGTTGGCAGCGGGTCGCATGCTGCCGAGCAGTACTCGGGGCGCGCCTGCGGGTAGGCGCCGGCGGCGAAGCCGTCATCAAGCCAGCACAGCTGCCGATGGCACGCCTGGCAAGCGCCTGCGGCTTCCCTGAGCCGCTCTGCCTCCTCACGGGCCGTCTCCCATAGCCGCAGGCGCTCGCGGTCCATGGCATGGCGGGTACGCAGGATGAGCCCGTACTCGGCAGGTACGTCCCGTTGTTCAAGCTCGTGCGGGTCGTCGAAGGCTGCCATCACGATCGCCTCGGCCATCATCTCCCCCGCCGCGACCGCGACGGCGGCTTTCATCAGCTCCTCGGCAGGCCAGTCCGGGCTGCTGCGCTCTGGGTCGCCGTGCCGGTGGCTCGCCCTGGCCCAGAACTGCGCGGCCGTCACCATCGAGTACAGGTCAAGATCGATCAAGTGCGTTGAACACCAGGGGACTTCTGCTTCCATCATCCGGCTCCGGCAATCCGCCCGGCGGCACAGTTCCGTGCAGGTGCCATCGGCCAGACCGAGAGCGAACCGGCGCTCTCCACACGCCACCAGCACCTCGTGCGAGTCCGCAGCCTCCACCCGCAGCCCGGTGTCCATCCCGACCGCCGACGCGGACAGCTTCCCGGCCAGTGTCAGCAGTGCGGGGTGGGGAACGACCGTACCCAAGAGCGCGGAGACAGAGGAGGGCGGGGGACTCCATTCCTCGCTCGGGTGCCACTGGTCCGCCCATGCCCGGGGAACCGCCTCGGAGCCCGTCGCGACGTCGGCCAGCAGCTCCCCCAAAGTGAACGACACCGCAGGCATGGTGGCGATCATGTCGCCGCTCGTTTCCTGGTCCACGTCACAAGTCCTCTCCGCGCCAGCTGCCGTGCGGGCCAAGTACTTTCCGGGCTCCGCGCTTTCACGCACGGATGTTAGCGCGGGCACCTGGATCCCTCTCGGCCGCCGCGCCACTGCGGCGTGCCTGTGCGGCTGGCCCCTGCGGGTGACGGGAACCAAGCCACCGGTCCTCCAGGAGCTCACCATCATGTTCGGCAACGCGCTCCAGAGCGCCTTGCAGGAGCACTGTGACCTGGCTGGAACTCGGCCGGGGACCTGATCACGACGCCCCGGCGATGGCGTGTCTGCTTGCGGCGCCACTGGGCCGGCCGGTCACGCGACTGTCGCGATCCGGCGCAGGGGGTCGGAGATGGAGTCCTCTGCCGAACGGGTTCTCCGCCGGTCGGGCGTGCCGCGATGCCGACGTGGGCGCCAGCGGCCGCCCCGGGGGAAGTCCGTCCGGTGGCGGTGGCGTGTGGAGGGGATCGGGCGTGGCAGCGGTTGGTCGGTCGCAAGCGTGCGGATCCCCCACTTCGGACCCGCACCGCCGTGTCCCGTTGCCCGGGGCAACGGGACACGGCCAGTGGGCTGTTCACGGTGTCAACCGAAGGTTCTCCTCGCCATGGGCCTGGCGGGTGGAGGGACGGTCTGCTTCACGGCGCGGGTCCGCGGTCCTCCGTCGGGCCGCGGTGTAGGAGGTACTCGATCTCGTCGGGCGCGTGGTGCATACGTGCCCGACGCCAGGCACTGTCGAAGTCGGAGTCGTACGAGGGTCGACTACTCCGCTGGAGCCGCAGTGCCCGCAGGGTCGTGAGCGGGGCGAGCAGAACCCGCCACAGGGCGACCCTCATCCGGTGCGTACGCGCTCGGCCCGTCGCCCGGTCCGGCGGTATGGTGGCTACCTCCAGGGCCTCGATGGAGTGGCGAAACAGAATCTGCATGGCTTCGTGCCGGGTCTCAAGATCGTGTTTGAGATCTGCCGTGTCCCGTTGCTGAGGTGCTCGTTGAGCCCTGCGTGAGCGGTGTTGGGGGTGGGTATCCGTCGGACCTGACGGATGAGCAGTGGGCGCTGGTGGAGCCGTTGCTGCCGCCGGCGCGGGTGGGTCCGAAGGGCGGGCGTCGGGAGAAGCATCCGCGGCGGCGGATCGTGGATGCGATCTTCTACGTGGTGCGGACCGGGTGTGCCTGGCGGCAGTTGCCGAAGGACTTCGCTCCGTGGCCGACGGTGTACTGGTACTTCACCTGGTGGCACGACGACGGCACCGTCGAGCGGATCCACAATGCTCTGCGCGGCAAGGTCCGTGGGGCCGACGGCCGCGACGCGGAGCCGAGCGCGGGCCTGATCGACTCGCAGTCCGTCCGCACTGCCGACACCGTCCCCGCTGCCACCAGGGGCTTCGACGCGGGCATGAAGGTCAAGGGCCGCAAGAGGTTCGTCGTCACCGACACCCTCGGCCTGCTGCTGGCCGTCCACGTCGTCGCCGCCAACATCCAGGACCGCGACGGCGCGAAACCCCACTGCTGTGGACCCGGCTCGACCACCCCGGCGTCCGGAAGGTCTGGGCCGACAGGGCTTCACCGGCCGCCTGGTCGACTGGACCGCCCATCCGGGCGCCGCCCGCCCGGTCGTCCCGCCCTACAACGGCATCGGACGGCCGCCGGTCGCCAGGTATCCGGACCCGGCCGCGGCATGAAGGCCCTGGCCGTCAAGGCGGGACGCGGCGCGGCCAGGCCGGTGTCCTGGCGCGAGGGCTCACGCCCCGGCAACGGCCGCACCGGGCTGAAGCGTATGTACTCGCGGTTCGCGGCCCTGCGGATCCGCCCCGCCGGGCGAGAGGTCCGCGACGCCACCGAAGGCGTGGAGTTGGCCGAGTGCTGGCTGCTGGCCGAGTGGCCCGCGAAGGAGGCCGAGCCGGTGCAGTTCTGGCTCTCGGACCTGCCCGCCGACACCCCGCTGACCACCCTGGTTCGCCTGGCCAAACTCCGCTGGCGCATCGAGCACGACTACCGCGAGATGAAGCAGGCCCTGGGCCTTGCCCACTTCGAGGGTCGCACCTACGCCGGCTGGCACCACCACGTCACCCTCGCCTCCCTCGCACACGCCTTCCGCACCGCCCGCCGCTTGGCCACCGCCCCAAAAGACACGGCGCCGACCTGAGCCTCTACCAGGTAGTCCGCGAGCTGCAGTCACTCCTCGCCACCTGGGCCGGCGCCTGCCCGACATGCCACCGCGACATACCCACACCCATACGGACCTGACCAAGCCCTACTACTGCTGCGTTCCTCAAAGCAGGTATACGTAGCGGCGTCGGAGTTGTCGGATCGGCGGAGCTGGTCTGCCCCATTTCCAGGGTCTGGCGCGTGCGTTGAGCTGGGCGGTGGCCAGGCGCGTGGCCTGGGTGATCTCGTCGGGTCCGGCGAAGGACTGCCCGGCGAGTGCGGCCTTGCGGAAGATGCGCCACCAGCCCTCCTGCAGGTTGAGCCAGCACGCGCCGACCGGGATGAAGACATGTCGGATCCGTGGGTGGTCCTCCAGCCAGGTACGGGTGGAGACACTGTTGTGGGATGACAGGTTGTCGGTCACTACGTAGATGTCGCCTGTGGGGTCGGCGTCTTCGAGTAGTTGAAGAAACTGCTGGTAGAAGACGCTGTTGCGGGAAGAGGCGGTCATGGTGAGCTGTTGTCCGTCGGCGACGCGCAGGCCGCCGTAGACCCAGGTCTTCTCCGGGCCGCGGCTGTAGTCCAGCTCCGCCTTGATGCGGTGTCCGTCCGGCGACCAGCCCGGTGCCGGCGGGAAGGTGCGCGGGATCACCGGCCCGAGCTCGTCGGCGCAGACCACCGTCGCGCCGTCGGGCGGGCTGGTGTACAGGCCGATGATCCGCGTCCTTTTCCCTCGAAGTCCACATCCTTCGAACGCGTCCACGAGCGGGTGCGGCGCCAGCGCACCCCCTCGGCGAGCAGGATCCGCCGCACCTGGGAGCGCCCGACCGCGATCCCCAGCCGCGCGGCCTCGCCCGCCAGCGCGTCCAGCGTCCATTCGGGCGGGCCCGTCCCGTCGGCAGGGGCGAGTTCCCCGTCCTCCTGCCGGACCGGCCGTCCGGGCGGCGCCCGTTTGACCAGAGCGATGATCCGCGACCGCTCGAACTCGGTGAGCCGGCGCGGCCGACCGGTGATCGGCCGGTCCTCCAGACCCTCCGGGCCGAGCCCGTTGAAGCGGTGCAGCCACCACCGCACCGTCTTCGGATGACAGCCCAGCTCCGCCGCGATCCCCGCCACCCGCAGACCGGACCAGCTCAGTGCGACGATCCGCGCCCGCATCACCAGATCCGCCGGCGCCTTCCGCGCCCCGGCGAGCCTGGCGATCACCCTCTCCTCGTCCGCCCCCACAGCGGCACGGGCCCGCAACAACCCCGGCACACCCCACCCCCTGCCGTACCAGATTCACCCCAACAAAGGCCCTATACCCGCAACTTGGGGAATTCAGCACTATAATCAGGACAGCCAACATCCCTGATACGGCGAGGGGTTGTCGGTCCGTCTTCCTATGTTGGCGCAGGTTGGGGTCTGGGGAGGCGCCGATGCCCGCCCACACGACCGGATGGGGGATACAGGATGCCGACGTGCACTCGCCGGGCCAAGTCGACGCGGCGCTTGTGCCGGCGCGAGGCTGCTGAGTGGCCCAGCCATGACGATCTCCCTGCTCCCGTGGTGGCGTGCGCCGGGCATCTCATGCCGACGGAATGGGCTGCCTGCCAGGAAGCGCGCCGCCGGGCAGCCGCCGAGTACGCGGCTAGCCAGGCGGCGGAGGCTGCCGCGCGCGTGGAGCGGGGCGAGCAGCCGCCTCCGGCTGCGGCCATGACGCGCTACACCACTCGGCCGTGTACCGGCCAGTGCGTCTCCCAGGAACGTGCATGGGGCCGCGACTCGGACAGCGCCTCCAGTTTGTGCGCCTCCTGCGACGGCTGCGTGTGCGTGCAGTGCGGCCGGGTCGAGGTCGACAACCTCCTGGAACTCTGCGGCCAGTGCGAGTACTACCCCGGCGAGGAGCCGGACGCGCCCTGGGACGACGAGATCAACGCCGAATCCGAGCCCGGGTCGCGCATGCGGCTGGCTGCGACGGTGAACCAGCTCGTCACGGCCACCGGCACCCGCACCGCGACGTCAACGCCCGCCTCAATCGGATCATCGGGGTACACACCCGCGTCGGAGCCGACGAGCGGGTGATCCGCCGCGCCGCTCGGGCCGCCCGCGAATGGCTCGACCAGCTCCTCCCGGACCCGCGAACGGACACTGCCGTCCCGTCCGACGCCCCCGGCCCCGGCGGAAGGACGACGGGCGCGGAACCCGCCGGGTACGCCGCGCGGGACGAAGGCACCGCCCTTGCGGACGACCGGGTGGGGCGGTCAGCGCGCACGGACACCGTGGACGAACCCGAGCCGACCGTGGCCGTGTGCCCGGCCGACCCAAGCACGCGGTGCCTGCACCGCGGGGCCAGCGTCCGGCCGGTGAAGTCCCGGCCGAGTGCGCCGGCGATGGGACGGGCCGGGACCTGAACGAGGCGCCGTACGGCGACAGCGACAGCGACAGGTATCCGTCCGCCCTCGGAAGCCTCGCCGGCCATCTCGCACTCGTCGTCCGCGAACTGGGCGCCCTGCCCCCCGGTGCCGCCGCCCACGTGATCGCCCGAGCGGCCGCCGAACACCACGGCCCCGGGCCCGGGGAACGGCGCCGGTAGGTGATCGGGCAGCTCTCCGAGATGTGGATCGGTCGCAGCACCGAATTCGGCGCATGCCCGGACGGCTCCTCCGGCCCCCTCGGGGGCACCCGGGTCCAGGTGGTGGTCACCCCTGGGCAGTGGGAGGCCCTGGCCCGTATCGGTGGCCCTGGCGGCATCGCGCATGGCGTGCAGGAAGCCCTGGCGGCCGGGATCGCCGACCTCGACCGACAGCCCCTCCGGCCCCGCCCCGGCTGACCGTCCTCGCCCAGCACAGGGCGCGCACCGGATCGGCGGCCTCCCCCGCCCGCCGATACCCCGGCCACGGCACCGCCGACGACCCACGCGAGCACTCGGCCCCGTCCGCGCAGAAGGAAACCCCACGCACGAGCCCGACCGCGTCATCCGGATCCCCCGCCCAACCTCGGCCCGACCGCCGACGGCGCCAAGATGACCGAGGTCCGCGTAGGCTACCCAGACCCTCGCCCTCGAGTCCGACGGCACCCGCTGCTGCACCCAGGTCGTCGAAGTCGCCGAGTACACCTCCTTCGAGGCGATGCTTGACGCCAAGGACAACGAGGCCATCGGCAGCAACGGCATGACCCGGGCCGAACTCCTTGCCGTCCGCCGCGAGAGCTCCCCCGCCCGCGGTGGGAGCAGCTCGGCGTCCCTGCCATCCGCCTCCGGTCCACCGGCAGGTGACGGTCGAAACTCCGGACAGCCCCGGGCGCGAAAGCGCCGGCTGAACGTCTCACCGCCGCGGGTCGAGCACACCGATCTGGAGGACCATCTCTTCCGCGACCAGGGCCGTCGAGCGCTGGCGCCACAGCAACGAACCGGCCCGGTTCCCCGCAGCCGGAGAGCAGAGCGGCCTCAGAGGCTTCGCAGGAACAGGGGCAACCGGGAGCGCCCCGGCACTGTGACCCGCGGGCGGTAGGCAACAGGTACCCTGCCGCAACCGACATTCGTCCGCATGCGATCATCGACACTCCGTGCCGGCCTGCGGCCGGAGGAGGTCGAAGGGCCCGGTCATGAGTGACGAGAGCGTGCTCCTGCTGAAGGACGGCAAGCCGGTGCCGGTGGGCGTGACCCGGATGAAGGACCTCGGCTACAAGGAGCGCGAGGACCTGCAGCAATGGATCATCACCAACCCGGGCCTCGTCGAGGACGGCCTCCTGATCGTCACCGAGGAGTTCGACCGCTGGCGCACCACCTCGGGCAGGCAGGTGGACAAGCGGCTGGACCTGCTGGCGCTGGACCGGGAGGGCCGGCTCGTCGTGATCGAGCTCAAACGGGACGATGCGTCCGTCGACACCCATCTCCAGGCTCTCACCTACGCGGCCCTGGCCTCACGCTTCACCGAGGCGAACCTTGCCGACCAGCACGCCGCATTCCTGCGGAAACAAGGAGAGGATGCGGATGCAGACCGTGCGCTGGAACTGCTGCGCGCCCACTGCGGCGGAGAGCTGGACCCGCTCGTCCTCAAGCGCCCTCGTCTCGTCCTCATCGCAGGACGCTTCGCCGCGCCGGTGACAGCGTCCGCGGTATGGCTCAACGAGATGGGCGTGGACATCAAGCTGGTCCAGGCCCGACTGTGGTCCGCCCTGGCACCTACGCCGTCAGCAGACATCCCGGACGTACTGACGATCTCCACGCTCTACCCCGCGCCGGGAACCGAGGAGATCACCATCGCCGGTGCCCGAGCCGAACGAGCCACCGCAGGCACCCGCACACCAGTGCCTGCCGCGGTCGAGGTCATCTGCGAACACCGGCTGATACCCGACGGCACGGAAATCACGCTGGACATCGTCAGCTACGCGGCATTCCACGGCGATCAGGACCAGTTCGAGCAGTGGCTGAAGGAAGCCCCCGGGCGTGGCCATGCCGTCTGGACGGACGATCCGAAAGCGCCGCTGCGGTGGGAGGCCGACGGAAAGCAGTACAGGCCCGGAACACTGCTTGACGTGATCGTCAGGGCCGTCACTGGCCGCGATCCCAAGCGATCGGTCCAAGCAACGCTCCACTGGAAGATCCCCGACGGCAGGGACCTCTACAAAGTGGCCCAGCCGTATTTTCCCAAAGCCGGCGGGCAACGCGAGTGCCGGACAGACGGACCGGCGTCCGCATGATCCCCGACAGGACCGTTTCCCGATCGGCCCGAGGACGGCGCAGCCATTCGGTCGCCAGCGCTCCGGAACGGGTCTCACTGGCGGCCGCGGTGCTCACCCGCTGCCCGCAGAAACGAGGCCGGGGCTGTCGGGGCCGTACCAGGCGGCCCGTGCGGGGGCGGAGCAACCGGGAGGTCAGTGGCTGGTCGTGTAGCTTCGCTCAGCGCCTCGCCCGCCGTGGTCCCCCGTCAGCCGGTCGAACGCCCGGTCATGAGGCCGCTCAGGCGCAGCGGCCGGGCGTGCTGCCGGGCGGGCCTCGCAGCCGCGGTGCGACGGGCCCGGGCGTCTCCTGTCCGGGGCCGGTCAGCGGCGGGAGATGCGCAGCCATTCCGTGGCGGGCAGGTCGAGGGCCGTGAGTATCCGGGCGAACAGGGCCGCGATGAGGACGACGACGAGCAGGAGCACTGCTTCCGGCACCTGGAGGTGTGCCAGCAGGACGACGATGCCGAGCAGGACGGCGACCATGGCGGTCTGGACGGTGACGGCCAGGGCGTTTGGCGGCGTGGGGAGCCGGCCGGGCTCCAGTGCGTCTGCGCGCGGAGTACGGCGGGGTCGACGACCAGCAGGGAGTGCAGTTCGCTCTCGTGGGGCTTGACCGCCTCGGTGAGGACGGCCGCGCAGAGTTCGGCGATGCGGGCCTGGCTGTCCTGCGGCCGGTGCAGGAGCCTTGCGCGCTCGCCCTTGAGGTTGGCCACCAGGTCCTGGGCGTTGGAGACGATCTCGGAGTGCGTTTGGGGGTAGGTGCGCGATGACAGGACCGTCGCCTGCAGCAGGGCGGCGCGGCACAGGGTGTTGAGCCGGCTGACAGTGCCTGGGCCCGGCTCTGGTGGCCCCGGGCGCGGCGGGCGGCCTCCTCGCCGGTGCCCAGGAGTTCGGCCACGTCCATGGCCGCGCGGTCGAGGCGAAGACGGTGCCCCGGGCCGTGGCACGGGCGTCCGCGAGGGCCAACCCCGTGATGGCCAGGAGCATGCCGTAGACGACACCGACATCCCAGCCGGTCCCCTGGATAGCCGGCGCCGCGAGGACCAGCAGGAACGGCACGGCCCAGGTCAGCAGCACACCGGTCTTGTGAGCGCCGGAGGCCAGAGAGCGCCTCGCCATCGCCTCGCAGTCCGGCAGCCGGGCGGGGGCGACGCCGTGCAGGCGCAGCACGGCATGGACACGGTGCGCACCGGTCAGGTGGCGGTTCCAGGCGAAGGTGCGCAGTGGGCGGACGGACTGCAGGATCCGGCCGGGGCGCCGGGTGAAGAGGACCTTATATCAGCCAGACGGCGAACACGCTCAGGAGGTCTGTCATGGACGGAACTACATCATCCGGCTGTGACAGGGGGTATCCAGCCGTGCCTGACGTACTCCGGGCTGTTCCTGCCCGCCCGCGCTCGCCGGCCCGAGGAACAACGGCGGCCGGGCCCGGCGAAGGACAGCCGTCTCCGGCTCAGTCTTCGGCTTCGGGGTCTGCTTCGACGGTGCGCCGGTATTCCCAGTGGCCCTTGTCCATTTGGATGCCGAGGTGGATGGGTGCCGGGTAGCGGGTGCGGTAGTTCCAGTGCAGGGCGTGGTCGCACAGGCGGGCGGCTGCCACAGCGTAGGTGACGGGGTCGTGGCCGTCAGGAAGGTGAAGAACGCTGATCTCTGTAGCGGTGTGGCTGTACCAGATCTCGGCCTGTTCCTCTGCCGAGGTGCTGGCCCAGCGGGTGTACTTTTCCCCGGCCCGGGCGTAGCGGGATCCTCCCTTGTACTGCTCGGGCACGTTGCACAGGATGAAGTTGTGGGTAGTGCCGTTCATTCGAAAAATACCGGTGGAGAGCTTGCGCTCCTGGAACTCGGCGTCTCCCTCGCCCGTGCCCACCAGCCGTTCGATGACGGCGGGTGTCGCGACGTGGTCGCTACCAGCGGTCACGCGCAGGACGGCGCGAGGGCGCTGGTCGGTCGGAAGGGTGAAGCCTGGCAGGGCAGGCCGCTTGTCGAGGGTGCCGTCGAGTTCGGGTGTGCGGCCGTGATGGCGGTTGGCCAGTAGTGGCCAGATGCTGCGGGCCTCATCGCCGGAGACGTAGACGTTGTAGCCAGTGGCGGCGTGGGCGAAGAGGCCAAGTTCCCAGAGTGCCCTGTCGATGGAGCGGGGAAGCTGCGCGTCCTTTCTGCGTCCCTCGGGTAGGCGGCGGGCTCGGTGGCGGGTGTTGGCGGTGGCGTAGTCGAGCCAGAGGCCGCCTGGGGAGTCCGCGTTCGGCAGGTAGGCAAGAGACTGCCACAGTCCATCAGGAGCGGGCACAAGCGCGACGAGGGTCCAGATGAGGCGCGGCTGTTCGGTCGCCGGGCCGCGACGATCGCCGAGTTGTTGGCGCAGGTGCAGGCCGACGTGGACGAGCGGTTCCTTGAACCCGTTGGGGCCGAAGGTCAGGGCGTCGGTCAGGCGGGGGTGGATCAGGCCAGCTGAGCGGTGGAGGTCGGCGATGGCCATGTGTCCGCGGTGGTCGCCTTCGAGTTCGCGCCCAAGCTGGTCGAGATCGGTGGTGATCTCGCGTTCCTTCTTGCGGGGGTTGCGCCGTCCGGGCTTGTGGGGGGTGAGGAACTGGGTGATGACTCCGAGTTTGGCCAGTTCACGGGCGGCGTGGGGTTTGGCGTCGAGCTCGTAGGGGTCAACGACCGTCGAATCGGATTTACGGGATTCGCGGCGCTGGCGGCCCCATGCCTTGGCGTCGTACTCGGTCTCGCACAGGGCGAGCAGCCTTGTGCCGCCGGGAGCATCGAGTCCTTGGAGTTGCCGGGCCAGGGTGGGGCGCTGCTTGTGGTGGTCACCGTGCCGGAGGAGGTCGTCCGCAGGTTGAAGGAACGCCTCGACGGGGCCGTTCAGCGGCACCGGCGTGCCCTCGGGCATACCGGTGGCGGCGAGGTCGGGGCGGTTGTAGTGGTAGGCGAGCAGGCGCTGCATGCGGGTGCGCTCGTCCTGGTGGCGGTAGAGGACGACGATCCGCAGGCGTTCGCGGCCGGCGGTGAGAAGGATCTCGCCCAGGCGCGGGTCGTCGAGCAGGACGCTGTCGCGGCCTTGGTCGGTGCTGCGGCGGCTGCCGAAGGCGCGCCCGGCGACCTGTTCGGCCTGCAGCAGTGGTTGGTCGAGGGCGGCGCTGGCGTAGCGGGCGAGTTCGCGTCTGGAGTGCATGCCGTCGCCCTTGCCGATGGAGTACGTGCCGGAGAAGGGGATGAGAGCGCGCAGGTTGCCGGGTTGTCCGGTGAGGTCGCAGGCGCTGGGGGCGAGGAAGTCGAATTCGCCGGCGGCGCGTGGGAAGACGTCTTCGCCGTGCAGGCGGGTCCAGGCGTCCAGGGCGAGGCGTGTGGTGTGGTCGACGTGGGTGTGTTCGCGGCGGCCGCCGAAGGCGAGCTTGAGCAGGGGGCCGTCTGCGGCGCGAGGGGCGAACCAGCCGGTGCGGGCGCTGCGGAGGGTGTTGCTCAGACGGGAGACGACCGGATGGATGGCCGCGACCGGAACGTTGAGCCCGGGGTAGGACTTGACGGTCACCTTCAGGCGTAGGGCGGCGCGGTGGGTGCGGGTCTTCCACTCCGGGGTTTCCTCGCCGGGGCTGTCGGTGTCCTTGTCGCCGTACGCGGCGCCCCAGGTGTTCGTCCACAGCAGGTCGGTGTCCCAGACCAGGAGGTTGCGGTCGAGGTCGGGGCGGAAGCGGACGGTCTTGCCGTCGATCTGCCAGGGTTGGGCGGCGAGCTTGCTGGCGACAGCCCAGCTGGCTGCCCTCCAAGCCCATCCGGGGGCGTCGATGCAGCCGCCGGTGGAGGTGAAGTGCTCCCACAGCAGGGTCTCTTCGGGGGCGGTGCCGGCGATCAGGTCGGCGATGTCGCTCTGGTAGGCGAAGGAGAAGCGGTCGCGGTCGGTCTGCAGCAGTGCCTGCTCCCACAGGACAATCGTGTCGTGGAGGTCGTCGCGGTCGATGGGGCGGCTGGTGGCAAGGTATTTCGGCGGGTGTTCCTTGCTCTGGGGGTACAGGGCCGCGCAGGTGTAGCCGGTGGCGCGCAGGACGGTAAGCAGTCCGGCGTACGGGAGGTTTCCCTTGGAGCCGGTGATGCCGCGGTACATCTGTCGAAGGGTTGGCCATGCTTTGTCGATCTTGTCGGGCAGTGGGTAGAGGTAGGTGGTGCCGAGGAGGTTCTTGTCGGTCTGGGGGGCCAGCAGGGACAAGCGGGTCTGCGTGCTCATCGGTGCCCTACTTTCTTGGTCGTGGGTTCGGACTGGTCATTCGTAAGATCAGCGGGACCCAGGGGCTCTGGGTATGGCTGTCATCGGGTCGCCGTCAGATGGCTTGAAAGGCTTGGCCGCCCGGAGCCCCGCGACGACTCGACCGCCAATTGGGAGATGCGACTCGATCGCTGTGTAGGGCAACGTCGGCGAGGTCATCTGCCGGGCTGCAAGATCGTGACGAGCTGGCGGAGGTGACCGTGCCCCAGATATGGGCCGGAGTGACATCGGCAAGGAACACCACCACTGCGTGGTGATCAATACGAACGGCGAACGGCTGTTGTCCCGCCGGGTCCTGAATGACGAGACGGCCCTGCTGGAACTGATCGAGGACGTCCTGGCCCTCGACACCGACGTGCTCTGGGCTGTTGACCTCAACCACGGCGGCGCCGCACTGCTGATCGGACTGCTCCTCGGCCACGACCAGCCGATGGTCTACATCACCGGACCGACCGTGCACCGCGCCTCGGCCTCCTACCGGGGCGAGGGCAAGACCGACGCCAAGGACGCCACCGTCATCGCCGACCAGACATCCGATGCGGTTTGGCGTCAAGCTGCCACCTCCAAATCGATGGCCTTGG